>SXPW01000125.1 GCA_005793785.1 Actinomycetota bacterium
AGCCGTGCGCGATCGGCGCACCGAACGGTCCCTTCTTTGCCTTCTCCACGTCGACATGGATCCATTGGTGGTCGCCGGTTGCATCGGCGAAGGTGTTGACCATGAGTTGTGTCACGGTGATGTAGTCGCTGTAGCCGAGATGCTGTCCGACGTGAGCCTTGACGCCTGCGGCGCCCTTCATGATGGTTTTCGTCATGCTCTAGTGATACCAGATTCGCTGGTGCTCCCTGCTCTGGGGGTGCAGGAGCAGGGCCAGGAGGGCCGCATCGAATGCAAAAGAGAGGAAACTCGCCCCGAAGAGCCGGTAGCGCCAGGGGGCATCGAGTTGCGAATAGGCAATGAACGTCAATACGAATGGTGATGCGGCCGCGACGATTGCCAGCTGCCAACCGAGTCGGCGCTCGTTGGCCATGAGGTATGCGCCCGCTCCGTACGCGGCGACCACCGCGAGCCCGAAGAAGAATCCGAGGGCATAACGCTCGCGGAAGTAGTGCAGCACGTCGCCTCCATCGATCAGTTCCACGAGGGCGAAGAATCCGTTGATGTACAGCAGCCACGAGGCAATTTGCAGGGTCTGTGGCTGCATGCGATCGAACCACTTCACGCGCGGAGGCATGGCTGAGAGTCTGGCAGATGGGTAGCGTCGTTCGAGGATGCACAGCGGGTTCGTGAGCCTCGTCGGGCGTCCCAACGTCGGCAAGTCGAGCATCCTCAATGCCGCGTGCCATCGCAAGGTGTCGATCGTCTCCGACAAACCGCAGACGACCCGCACCCGCGTGCGGGCCGTCGTGCATCGTGAGAACGCACAGATCGTCTTCGTTGACACCCCCGGAATCCACACGCCGGTCAGCGAACTCGGCAAGCGTGTCAACGCGACGGCGATCGACGCAATTCGCGAGGTGGACATCACGTGCCTCGTGGTCGATGCAACGATGCCATTCGGCAGGGGCGACCAATTCGTCGCCGATCGCATGAACGTTCGGGATGGCGTCGTCATCGTGAACAAGATCGATCGTGCGCCGCGTGCCAAGGTGATGAAACAGTTGTCGGCGGTGGCGACGCTCGACGCGCGGGCCTATTTTCCGATGTCAGCAAGGACCGGTGAGGGAGTCGACGTCTTCCTCGACTGGCTGGAGGCGCACCTCCCGGAGGGCGAACCGCTGTTCCCGGCCGACATGGTTCGCGAAACCCCGGACACGTTGTGGGTGGCAGAACTCGTCCGCGAAGAATTGCTCGGGCGGATGCGCGAGGAACTCCCGTACTCCATCGCGACCCGTGTGACGGAATACGAATGGCCGAGAATTCGTTGCGAGATCGTGGTCGAGCGGGACAGTCAGAAAGGCATGGTCATCGGCAAGGGAGGACAAGTCTTGAAGGAAGTCGGCACCGCGGTGCGCTTGCAATTGGCCAAGGGTGCGCACATCGAACTGGTGGTGGTGGTCGATGATGGCTGGCAACAACGCATCGACCGAATCGAACGGCTCGGTTACTGAATCATTTCGCGTCAGTCGCGAGTGGAGAGCACCCCGAGGTAATCGTCGTACGTCACGGTGGCACCCTTGGCGGTGAGGTCGCCACCGCCTCGCGGAACCTGGATCTCCGTGCCGTCGACCTCGAAGATCACCTGTCCGATGCCTGGTCGACGAGTGAGGGTGAGGACCAGTTGGGCAATGGCCAGTCGCTGGTCGAGTGGCTCGAGTTCCGAGAGGAACGGGGCCGTCGACGACACCCTCGCCACTCCACGTCGCACCTCGATGGCCGCCGCCAATCGCCGGGGCAGCGCGCTACGCAATCCGGCCGACTCCGATCCCGGGTCGATTCCCGACAACAGCGTGTCGAGTACCTGGGTGGGTGTCGCCGGGCTGACGATCAAACGCTCCGTGCGCACCACGCGATTCGCGCTCACGAAGTAGAACTCGACGACGTCGAACAACACTTCACTGGCCGTGGTGGGCGGCGCCTCCGTCTCGGGTGGCACGGTGGTGGTCGTTGCGGCGACGGTGGTGGCAACCAGGACCTCGGGAATTTCGGCGTCCTTCATGGCGATGTACCTGCCTTCGTCGGGTAGACCGCAGCCCGCGACGAGCACCGTGCCCACGATGAGTCGTGTTGCGAGTCGGCGGGAACGAGACGCTCGTGTGTCGTTCATTCCGGTTCCAATCGGGGAATGGTCACGACGAATCGCGCTCCGCCACTTGGTGAGGTGTCGACGAAGGCACGCCCACCGACGGCCCTTGCATGCTCGGAGACGATCGCCAACCCCAATCCACTACCCACGCTGTTGCGCGAGGAGGTGCCGCGGGCGAACCGTTCGAATATGCGAACTCGTTCACTCACTCCGATGCCCGGACCGTTGTCGTCGACGATCAGTTGAAGTTCGTCCGCACTGCTGCTGATGAGGATGTCCGAGGCCCCGCCTGCATGATCCCGCGCATTGTCGAGGAGGTTCAGCAGTATCCGTTCGATTCGGCGTTTGTCGACGAGTACCACGTCGTCGTTGCCGAGATCGGAGACGACGAGAACGTGCCCATATCCGTGACGGGCGGCGATTCGCTCGACGAGCGAAGTGAGATGGATTTCCTCGAGCTGGTCCTGTCCCGCTCGGGCATCGAGGCGACTCAACTCGAGGAGATCCAGAACCGTTCGGTCGAATCGCCGAACCTGGGTGGTGATGATGTCGAGTGCCTGCCTGTTGCGGTCCGACAATTCATCGGATCGTGCTTGCAGGACGTCGACCGCAGCGCCGAGGGAGGTGATCGGTGATCGCAGTTCATGGCTGACGTCGCTGGCGAATCGTTCCTCGCGCTCGATTCGCTCCTGGACGGCGTCGGCCATGCCATTGAAACTCTCCACCAGACGCTGGAGGTCGGGATCGGACTCGTCCTCGAGGCGTGTGGCGAGCGCTCCCTCGGCGATCGTCTTTGCCGCATCGGTAACACGTCGAAGCGGATGCAGGACGTTTCCACTGAGGAGGAATCCGATCACACCAGCGACGATCGTGATCCCCAATACGGCGGCAATCAGCGTGCTGCGGATGGTGCCGAGAGTGTCCTCGACGTCGCTGATTGGAAAGACCTCGAAGTAGGTCGCGTCGATCGCCGGAATGTCGACGGCCACGGCTTCGTAGGGTCGACCATTGAAATCCACTCGTTGCACGCCGCTCGCTCCGCGAATGGCATCCCGAACGAACGACGACGGCAAGTTCGACTGAGTGAACCGCAGTGGTGCTTGCGCATAGAACAGGTCCTCGGCGCCCAAGTGCAGCACGGCGAATCCGCCAGTCGGCGTCCGCAGGTTCGTGACGACCTCGCCGGCATCGGCGCGCGAATTTCCCACCAATGATCGGACGAGTTGTGCATTCGTCAACGCCTGGGATCGTGCCGAGGACGTGGCCTTGTCGAGAAGATAATTGCGGGTGGCAGCGAAGGTGACGACGCTGAGAATCACGACGCCGATGAAGGTGGCGAGTGACAGGTACACCACGATGCGCGCCCGAAGGCCCGGTCGTAACGCCTGCAAACGCAGACGCAAGGGCGGGGTTTGGCTGACCTCGGGCACACGTCAAGCATGGCGGACGAATCCGGACCCGAAACATCGAGCCGGCGGGATCAAGGGGGAGCATGACCCACGCCGGCTCGCTGACCATGTTTGCTCGGAGATATGACGCAGAGTTGGTGGAAGTGTGCGTTTTCTGTAACAAATCTCCGTTCTTTGGCAGACTGCGTAACCGTGGCGACGATTCTCTTGGTGGAGGACGACGCCGGCATTCGGGCCGCGTTGAGCCTTGCGCTCGAGGATGAGGGCTACGTCATGTTGCAGGCACCGAACGGGCGCTCGGGTCTCGATCTGGCTCGCGACAAGCAACCCGATCTGGTGTTGCTCGACCTCCGTCTTCCCGACCTGTCGGGATTCGAGGTGTGCCGGGAGATTCGCCAGCGAAGCAACGTGCCAATCATCATGGTGACCGCCCAAACCGACACGCACGATCTGGTTGCGGGACTCGAGGCCGGAGCCGACGATTACGTCACCAAGCCGGTGAACTCCAAGGAACTTGCGGCGCGCATCCGAGCGGCACTGCGACGACTGGTGCGCGACGCCACCGGTCCGTTCTCCGAAGTGACTCGGTTCGGGGATATCGAGGTGCATCGTGAGGCGGGAATCGTTCGCAAATCCGGCGTTGAAGTGCCCCTCACCAAGACTGAATTCCGTCTCCTCGTCGAATTCGTCGACCATCCGAACATGGTGCTGAGTCGCGATCAACTGTTGGAGCAGGTGTGGGGCTACGAGTATCTCGGCGATTCCCGATTGGTCGACGCCCACATTCGGAGACTGCGGGTGAAGATCGAGGACTCACCCAACGACCCTCGCTACATCACGACATCGCGCGGGATGGGTTACCGATTCAAGATGGGCGACTAGTCGCTCGCTTGTCGAAGAACTCCTGCACCTCCACGAGGCGCGTGGTCTCGGGCATGTGTGAGACGCCGAACAACACCGCGTTCTTGTACCGCTTTTTTCCGAGCCGTGGATCGAGCACGGCAACCACGCCATGGTCGGCCGCGGTGCGAATGAGACGACCCGCGGCCTGTGCCAAGGAGGCAGCGGCCATCGGAACGTCGATGGTCATGAATGCCGAGTCGCCGGCCTCATCCCGACGGGCGTCGAGCAGTGGATCGTTCAACGCGGGAAAAGGCACCTTGTCGATGATCACCAGTCGGAGTGCATCACCGGGAACGTCGACACCTTGGAAGAATCCGCGCGTGGCAAAGAGGCACGACGAATGGTCGTCACGGAACGCCTCAAGCAGCGCCTTCTTGGGCATGTCGTCCTGTCGGTAGAGCGTGATGCCGTCCCCGAGCGTACCGTCGAGCGCGTCGGCGGTGTCACGCAGGACGCTCCAACTCGTGAAGAGTACGAGTGCGGAGCCTCCGGAGAAGGAGATGAGTTCGCGGATCCGAGCCTGAAGTTTCGGTGCCCGATCGGAGGCGTTCGGTAACGGCAGATCGTCGGCCAGATACAACAGCGATTGTTTCTTGTAGTCGAACGGACTGGCGACCCGAACGATGTCATCGTCGGAAAGTCCCAGTCCGAGACGACGGGGCAGTCCGGGCGGGATCGTGGCGCTGGTCAGGATGGCGGTGGTGTCGTCCCACACCTCGGCGAGCACGTGATCGACTCGTTTCGGCGCAGCGGTGAGTCGCGCGGCGCCACGAACCTCGGTGACGAACACCACCATGTTGCTCGACGCGGCGAGCACCTTGGCCAATGCCTCACCCATTCGACCGATCGCGGATCTCGCGCGCAGTTGCTCGGGAGTCTCGTTGACGAGTGCCTCGAGTTCATCGAGAATCATTCGGCACTGTTCGTCGGCGGTGTGCAGCGTGTCGTGGACGTCGGCTGGAAGCGGCTGCGAGAGTCGCTGGGCGGCGTATCGACCGAGGACTTCGTCGAGCTCCTTGGCGGTCTTCACCAGCGCATTGGGGAGTTTCTGTCGGGTGAGTGCCGCGCGAGCCGACTCCGCCGCGGTTGCAATCATTCGACCCGTCAGGGTGACCGACGCCGTTTCACTGATCACGTCCTCGAGTTCGTGCACCTCGTCGAAAACCACCACGTCGTGTGGGGGAAGGAACTCACGACTCTGTTCGAGATCGAGCCCGTACAACGTGAAGTTGACAACGATGACGTTCGCCGACCGAGCCTTGTCGCGAGCAACCTCGGTGAAACACGTTTCACCGAACTCGCATTTCGCCTTGCCGGGACACTCATCGGATCCCAGACTCACCTTGCGCCACGCCGAGTCTCCGATGGGAAACGGCACGTCGGAAATCTCTCCGGTCGTGGTCTCGTTCGCCCATTCGACGAGTCGGCGAACGTCCCGAGCGACGTCGCGCGGAACGTCGTTCAACGGGAGTTGGTCGTGTCCGGTTTCGATCTCCGACACCCGCTGTCGACAGAGGTAATTGTTGCGGCCCTTGAGGATCGCCCACGAAAAGGCGAGGTCGTCGTCGTGTTCGCAAGCGCGTTCGAGCAGCGGAAGGTCGACGCTCGCGAGTTGGTCTTGGAGCGCCTTGGTGTAGGTGGCGACGACCGCCGTTCGACCAGCGGCAAGAATCGGCACGAGGTAGCCGAGCGTCTTGCCGGTTCCGGTGCCCGCTTGCACCACGATGCTGTCGCCGGAGGTCAGCGCGTCGGCGACGTGTACAACCATGTCCGCTTGCCCGGAGCGTGACTCGGCGTTCGACAACCGTGCCACGACCTTTTCCAGGAGTGCCAGGGCCGCCTTCGCCGATGGTGTCATGCGCGACGTGACGTCAACAGCGACAAGGCTTCGTCGAGTTGGGGCGCGCCGAAATCGGGCCACGAACAGTCCGTGAAGTACACCCTGGCCGCCGCCGCCTGCCAAAGCAGGAAATTGGAGATGCGGGACTCGCCGGAGGTACGAATGAGGAGATCGACGGGTGGTAGAGACGGGTCGTACAGCCGAGCGGTCATGCTCGCCAAGTCAAACGGAGCCCGATCGGTCGCGATTCGTCTGGCGGCGCGGGTGATCTCGACTCGACTGCCGTAATCGAATGCGACCGTGAGGACCATTCCAGTGTTGTGTTTGGTGTCCTCGATCGCCTTGGCGATCGCTTGCTGCACCGCTCGCGGCGTGCGTGAGCCCGGTTCGTCGAACGGACGGCCGATCCAGTTGACCCGCACGTTGTTGGCGTTGAGTTCTTCGACACGACCGAAGAGTTTGCGGTGCAGACCGAGGATGTGCCGAACCTCGGACGGGGGGCGCACCCAATTCTCGGTACTGAAGCCAAAGACGGTGAGCCAACCGATGTCTCGCTTCGCTGCGACTCGAACGACGTTGGCAAGGGCTTCCTCGCCGGCGGTGTGACCCTCGGTGCGGGGTAGCCCCCGACGTTTGGCCCAGCGGCCGTTGCCGTCCATGATGCAGGCGACGTGCGCCGTAGTGATCGCGGGAGGTTGCGTCATGGTGTGTCGTACGAAACTACTTCCTAATGCGAGGATGTACGGGTGGTGTCCAGCGCGAAGATGTCGCACCTCCTCGTGTGTGCAGGTTCGGTGGGGGAGTGGCAGCGCACGTCGGACGACGATTGGCGCCTGAGATTGGACATCGTCGGTCATGCGGCACAAGTCGGCGGCGCCGAATGGGCGACGATCGTGCCGGTGTCGGCGCATCCGGGTGACGATCCGGAAATAATCCGTACTCGACTCGAGGAATCGTGTGGCGGGGTGCGGTACGCGCAACGAGTCGTCGTCCTCGGTGCCGATGGCGTCACCGTCGTGGTGGATCCGTCGGCAGACGGTCAACGACGAATCGTCGACGCCGCGGCCCGAGTGGCCGCTTCGAGCAGCGTGACGGAGGATCGGTTGTCGGCGGCGATCACCGCACCGGCCCCGAGCGAACCCGATCTCGTCGTGGTGCTGAGCGATGCCACCACGATGCCGTCTTCCCTCGTATGGGAACTGGCCTATGCGGAGATCGTGTTCCTCAACGTCCCGTGGTCCGAACTCAATGCAGAACACCTGGAGATGGCCATCGACGACTTCACGAGGCGCGACCGACGTTTCGGGGGAGTCGACTCGTAGTGCCCGTCTATCGAGACGTCGGCGTCGTGTTGCGCACGCACAAACTCGGCGAGTCCGATCGAATCGTCACGCTCATCACCCAGGACTCCGGCAAGGTACGCGCCGTCGCCAAGGGTGTTCGCAAGACGCACTCCCGGTTCGGTTCGCGATTGGAGCCGATGAGTCACGTGCAGGTCCAGTTGTACCGCGGTCGCGAACTCGACATCGTGAACCAGGTCGAACTCATCGAGATCGTCACGTCCACACGAGCGCACCTCGAGGCGACCACCGACGGGTTGGCGATGTGCGAAGTGGTCGAGCAACTCGCGCACGACCGGTCACCGAGCCCGCATTTGTACCGGATGCTGGTGGGTGCACTCCGCCAACTCAACGTGTCGTACTCGCCACTCCTGCTACCGGCGTTGCAGTTGCGCCTTCTCGCCGAGGAGGGGGTGGGATTGTGCGTCGATCGCTGCGTTTCTTGCGGCAGCGTCGACGACCTCGACGTCATCGACATCGCTGCCGGCGGTACGCAATGCGGCACGCATCGTCGGGGCATGTCGGTGTCGAAATCGGCGCTCGCAGTCCTTCGGTCGATTGACGCGGGGCGAATCACCTCCGTGTTGAGCCAAGCGGAGCACACGGATGTCGTCGTACGTGAGGTCACGACGATCGGACGCAGTGCGATGGAACACCACCTGGAACGTCGCATCCGCTCATCGTCGTTGTTCGAGGCTCCTCGAGTGGGCTGACTACTAGCCTGAATTGCGTGCCTGCCAAGGATCTCGATCAGATCGTCAACTTGGCCAAGCGGCGCGGATTTGCGTTTCCGAGTGCCGAAATCTACGGTGGATTTCGTTCGTCGTACGATTACGGTCCGCTCGGCGCACTCATGTTGCGCAATGTGAAGGACGCATGGATTCGGACCATGGTGCAATCCCGGAACGACGTCGTGCTGATCGACGCAGCGATCTTGAATCCACCCCAAACGTTCGAGGCGAGTGGCCACCTCTCGAACTTCAGCGATCCACTCGTGGATTGCACGGTGTGCAAACGGCGGTTCCGTGAAGATCAACTGGAGTCGCGCGACTGTCCGCAGAAGATGAAGGGCTGCTCGTTCACGGAGGCCCGAGCGTTCAATCTCATGTTCAAGACCCACGCCGGTCCCGTCGAGGGTTCCGGCACCGAGGTCTACCTGCGCCCGGAAACAGCCCAGGGCATGTTCGTCAATTTTTCCAACGTCCTGTCCACCAGTCGGAAGAAGCCACCGTTCGGTATCGCGCAGGTGGGCAAGAGTTTTCGCAACGAGATCACGCCGGGGACCTTCATCTTCCGCACCCG
>SXPW01000126.1 GCA_005793785.1 Actinomycetota bacterium
CGGCGTCGCCGGGATTCTCGCGGTGTGTCCGTATTACAACCGACCATCGCAGGCTGGCATTGATGCGCACATTCGTGCGATGTGTGCTGCCACCACATTGCCCGTTGTGGTGTACGACATTCCCGTTCGAACGGGTCGCAAGATAAGCACCACGACGCTTGCCGCACTTGCCAACCAGGTGAAGAACGTGGTTGGCGTGAAGGACGCTGCCGGCAACCCGGGGGAGAGTGCACGACTCATGACCTTGGTGCAGTCTTCCTTCGAACTCATCTCTGGCGACGACGGGCTGACGCTGCCGCTCATGGCAGTTGGCTGCACTGCGGTGATCGGCGTGGCCACGCACTGGAGTGGCGTCGATCATCAAGAAATGTTCACCAAGTGGAACGCGGGCGATATCGCAGGCGCGCGCAAGGTGAACGCCCGACTCGTCGAGAGTTTCGCATTCGAAACCGGCGACGAAAATCCCAACCCGCTGCCCACCAAGGTGATGATGAATCATCTGGGGCTCAATGTCGGCGAGGCGCGTTTGCCGATGGGCCCACCGCCAGCCGGACTCGCCGAGCGAGCCGCCCATGTGATGGAGAATCTCGTCGCTGCTCGCGCCGCAGCTCGCTAATCCCTCATCATCCCGCACCCCGCGGGTACTTTTGATGCGTGCCGTCCCCTGCAAGAAAGACCTCGGCCCGATCGCGTAACCAGCGCGGCTCGCAACGTGCCAGAACCGCGTCGCATGAGGCTTCGGGCCAACACGTCCGAACCCACGACGAGGTAGACCCATCGACCAAGTTCCGAGTGGTTCAGGGTGAACCCGTACTGAAGCCGCTACTCGCCGAACGGGCCGGTGAGCTGATGGGCATGTTTTTCGTGGTTTTCGGCGTCCTATTGTCGCTTTCCGTTTACGTGAGCATCGTGGGCCCGGTTGGCCGCGGCCTCGATACCTCCTTGCGCTGGACGGTGGGTCTGGGTCGGTACGTCCTCCCCGTCGTGTGTCTGGGGCTCGGCGTGGCACTCCTCAAACGAGTGAGCATCGAGCATCGAGTGCGGTTGACGTTCGGATGGTTGGTCGTCTCCGTGGCGCTGCTCGGGGTGATGCATGTGTTCCTCGCCGCCGACGAACTCGACATCTCGCTCGGCGCGCTCGAAGGTGCGGGAGGTTGGCTGGGTTGGCTGGTGGGAGAACCGCTCGAGTCCTCACTGTCGCCGGTCGGTGCCGTGGTCATCCTCGCACCGACGCTCGTTCTGGGGCTGATGCTGGCGACGGCCAAGTCGCTCCCTGATTTGGCCCGTGCCATCGCCGGCTCGTTCAAGAAGTTGGACGACGCCGCACGCAGGTATCGCGACGGCGGTACCGCCGATGAGCCATACGACGCCGAGCGAGACGGTGGTGTCGTCGCTGGAATCGATGATCTCGACGCGGCCCGCCGCGAGCACGAGGAAGCAGCAGTCCGCGACGACGTGTACGACCACCGAGTCGACGGGGAATTCGACGGTGACGACGCCGTCGACTCCGCGACGGCGGACGAGCACGGTGGTGAGATCGAGAAAAAACCGCGGAAGCGGCGACTCCGGGTGGTTCCGCCACGACCAGAGCCGGCTGGCGCCGGATCCGGCAAATCCACCCGCGGCGAACAGCAACAGATGCCGCTCGGACCAGCCGCCCAGCCTTCGTCGTGGAGCCTCCCGCCGCTCGACATGCTCGCGCTCACGAGCAACAAGCGCGCCAACGAGGACGCCGTAGCGGAGCGCGGGGACGCGCTCGTTGCAGCATTGTCGTCGCACGGTGTGGACACCAAGTTGGTCGGTTTCACACGCGGCCCGACGGTCACGCGCTACGAACTGGAACTCGGCGAAGGTGTCAAGGTTGCGCGACTCACGTCGTTGTCGAAGGACATTGCGTACGCAATGGCCGCCATCGACGTGCGAATCCTTGCGCCGATTCCGGGACGGTCGGCCATCGGAATCGAGGTGCCCAACGACGCGCGTGACCTCGTATCACTCGGCGATTTGCTCACCGCCCCGGAATCGAAGTCGGCTCAACATGCCCTCGAGGTGGCTATCGGCAAGGACATCGCCGGACGTCCCGTGTTCCTCAACATCTCCACCACGCCGCACTTGCTCATCGCTGGTGCCACGGGTGCAGGAAAGTCGAGCGTGCTCAACTGCATCATCACGTCCATCCTGATGCGCACCACACCCGAGCAGGTGAAGTTGATCCTCATCGACCCCAAACAAGTGGAGATGGGACAGTACGCAGGTTTGCCGCATCTGTTGACGCAGCCCGTCACGGCACCGAAGAAGGCAGCAAATGCCCTCGGCTGGGCGGTGAAGGAAATGGAGCGTCGATACGACGTGCTGGTGGAGGCCGGCTTCCGCGACATCGCCGGCTACAACGCCGCGTACGATCGCGGTGAACTGAACTCGGGTGACGACACCGCCGCAGTGGCAACCAAGAAATTCGATCGCATGCCCTTCATCGTGGTGGTGGTCGACGAGTTGAACGACCTCATGATGGTTGCGGCTCGGGACGTGGAGGAGTGCATCACGCGCATCGCCCAGAAGGCGCGCGCCGTCGGA
>SXPW01000127.1 GCA_005793785.1 Actinomycetota bacterium
ACGTCGAGCGCGGACTCGATCCACGGTTCGTCATGTCGTGGGCTCACCCAATAGGTACGTATCGCGGTGCCGTACGGCCACGACTTCGTGCGCGCCGTCCCCAGTGATCGACCGAATCGACTGTTCGCCCCGTCGGCGATCACCACGTACGAGGCGCGAATGGCAACCAGCCGTTCCTCGTCGAGGTCGTTGACCACTGCACCGCGGACACACCCCTTTTCCATGAGTGGCTCGACCGCTTCGTGTCCTTGCAACAGGGTCGCACCCGCCTTTTCGGCGTTGAACGCCACCATTGCATCGAGTTCACGTCGTCGTACGACGTAGCCATGACGCGGATACGTGGGATGAGTCGGCCATTGCAACTCGAGTTCCTTGCCGTGCGCCGTGGCCCGCAAGCCTTCATAGCGATGGAATTGCTTCAGACGATCGCCGAGACCCATGTCGTCGAGCTGTTTCACCGCACGGGGAGTCAGACCATCGCCGCACGTCTTTTCGCGGGGAAAGTGCTTTCGCTCCACGACCGTGACGGAGCCACCGAGTTGCGACATCCAATATCCCATCGCCGCTCCGGCTGGGCCGCCGCCGATGACGAGTACGTCGGTGTCGCGGGTGGGTATGGATCCCAGGTCGGTCGTCTCCATGACGTTGTCAGCGTAAGGAGCCGAATCGCCGAAGAGGTGACGCTGCGATGTGGCAGGTGGCTACGTCACCGTTGTGACGGATCGTCGCGCGTGGTTACTTGGAACTGGGACGCGGCTCGGTGCCGACTTCGCGCGGGGGTGCTTCCAGCATGGAAAACGACTCTGCAAGTGTGGCGAAGTCCACCGTGCCAGCCTCGAGCGCGGCAAAGATTTCCGACTCTTCCGAACACCAGGTCGCATATTCCGCGGCCCACTGTTCGCTCTTTGGATCGGCGCCACCAATGGCGTATCTCTCATGACACACCACTCCGAGGATTTCATAGTTGGTGAGTCCGCCACCCCACGACTCACCCTGCGCGGGCATGGCGTTGCCGTTGTACGACAGCGGTGCGTGAGCGCCACCTTCGCGTTCCGGGTTTCCGTACACCGCGAGACCAGCCGAAACGTACGGCTGGCTACCCGTGTACACGAAGTTGAGCATGTCCTCGATGTGCGGGAAGGTCTTCAACACCTCTCCCTCGTGCAGCACTCGTCCCGCACCGCCTTGACCTGCGGCACCGTGACAACTCGCGCACGCGCCGTACGCGGCTTCGCCGATTGCCATCGGTCCGCTGGCCTCACGTTCCTGTGGGCTCACCGCCAGCAGATAAAAGAATGCCCACACCGGCAGCAGGCTGAGCGTGGCCATGGCCCAGAACGGAATCTTCTTGCGCGTCTTGGCAGCCACGACGTACGCGGGATCGGGCTTGGGCGGTGGTGGCGGAGCAACTTCGGCAGCGAGTGCTGGTGCCGCGGACGAGGTTGCAGTCTTTGCAACCTCCTGGGAGGACGTCGGCTCAGCGGAGGGTGATGCCCCGGAGAGCGCAGCGCGGCGATCCTTGGACCGCTTGAGGAGGAAATCGGGTACTTCCGTCACCGTGCGGTTCCGCGGAGGTGTGAGTCGACGAACATGACCGAGGTCAGACTAATCGCCGCGTGGCTCGCAATGATATTTGCACGAACGCACGACGTTGCATGTGTGCGAGTGCGATTCTGCAGCAAGCGTCACAGTCTCCAGACAGGTTGGGTGAGCTCTCGGGAAGCCCGAAGACTAGGCTTCGTCGTGGTTCTTCCGCACCGGAAAGCAACCGTGAAAGAGACACAAGACGCATGACCGCAGTCGACATCCTCCGATGGCCCGGCGTGAATCAGGCATTCCTCTTTTCCTTCGTTGTCACCAACTTCTTGGCGTACCTGGTCGTCGTGGTCGGCAAGCGACGCCCGGTCGACCGAAAAGCCACCTGGGGTGAGGCCATGTTCGGCAGTGCGTATGTCTTCTTCGTCGTCTTTCTCGCCTTCGGAGTGGTGCCGCACCAGTGGATCGACCATGCCGACAAGGAACTTGGCTGGCGCAAGGACAAACTCATCTTCGGACCGTTCAACATTCTCAAGCCCCAGGAGTTCGGTGGGCCGTTTCCCTTCACCATCAGTTACGAGGCGTTGCGCGACATCGTCGTGCTGGTGATCCACGGTCTCTACATCGGATTGTTCATCTACCTGTTTGCCTGGTGGCAGAAGCGCGGCGAAGTGAAGCAGGTGGAGTTGCCGAGCAGCACGTACGGTCGACCACTGGTGAAGAAGGCGTAACGGGATGACACGCACCGACGCCAACCCGCCAATGATGCCCTTCACCGACGAATACACGCTGGTGGAAGTCGACGCTGAATACCTCAACAAGGCGGTGAAGCCGAAGCAATTCATCCACATCGACCAGAGCGAGTGCATCATGTGCGAGGGGTGCGTGGACATCTGCCCGTGGAAGTGCATCCACATGGTGAATCCCTCCGCCATCGCCGAATCGACCGGCACCGAAATGCCGGGAGAGGATCCTTCGGATCACGTTGTCTTCGTCATCGACGACGACATCTGTACGCGTTGCGCGCTGTGCGTCGATCGCTGTCCGACCGGTGTGATCGTGCTCGGCAAGGTCGGTGTCGCTCCGGCAACCGGAGACCCGCACATGCGAACCAACAACCACGGATACGCCTACGGCATGAGGTTCTAAGGAGAAAGTATGTCGAGCATCGTCGAAGAGACCCCGCGCCCCACATTGAAGGAACGCTTGTCAAAAGTGGGCGAGCAGGTGCAGGCCAGTCAGGTGTGGAGTTCGATCTTCCGACCAGGTTCGATCTTCCGCAAGGGCTACACCGATTCACCGCGAAACCGTTCTTACGTGGTGATGAACTCGGTCCTGTATCACCTGCACCCCGTGAAGGTGAAGCGACACGCAGTAAAGGTGAGTTACACGCTGTGTCTCGGTGGTCTGTCGTTCTTCCTCTTCATCCTGTTGACCATTACCGGCATCTTCCTGATGTTCTTCTATCGCCCCACCGCAGCAAATGCTTGGAACGACATCCAGTCGTTGCACACCTCGGTGACGTTCGGACTGATGGTCCGCAACATGCACCGATGGGGAGCGCACCTCATGGTGCTCTCGGTCTTCCTGCACATGGCGCGCGTGTTCTACCACGGTGCCTACAAAGCGCCCCGCGAGTTCAACTGGGTGGTGGGCGTCATCCTGCTCACACTCACGCTGTTGCTGTCCTTCACCGGATACCTGTTGCCATGGGATCAGTTGGCGCTTTGGGCCGTGACCGTGGGAACCAACATGATGGGGTATTCGCCGATCATCGGTTCGCAAGTGCGGTTCGTTTTGCTCGGTGGAACGGAAATCGGAGCCGAAACGCTGCTGCGCTGGTACGTGTTGCACGTGCTGTTGTTCCCGTTCGTGACGGTGATCTTCCTTGCCATCCACTTCTGGCGCGTCCGCAAGGATGGCGGAATCTCGGGCCCGCTGTGAGAACGACCCAGGTACGACCATGACGGAAATCCCCGAACACCTTCTGAAGCGCGCGAAAGCCGCTCGTGAAAAGTCGGCCGAGGCCGCACCGTCGACGGGTGACGGATCCTCTGCAGGCGACGGTGCGTCGCGCATTCCCGCCGAATTGCTCGAGCGAAGCAAGGCTGCTCGTGCGGGTGGTGGTGTCGCCGTGAAGGATGCACCGGCGTCGCCGGTGGTTGCCGCTCCGGTTGCTGGTGGTGTGCCGGTGGGTGCAGGTCCTGGCGGTCATACGCAGCGACTCCTCACCGTGGTGAAGTCGGGGTCGATTCAGGACGTGAAGGCCGTGCCCGTCGACAAGGTCCACGTGTGGCCGCACCTGCTCTCGGTGGAATTCGTTGCCGCACTGGCGTGCACCGCGTTCACCTTCATGTTCTCCTGGTTCGTGAACGCGCCGCTCTTGCAAGCCGCCAACTTCAACCAGACACCGAATCCCTCGAAGGCTCCGTGGTACTTCATGGGTCTGCAGGAGTTGCTCACCATGTTCCACCCGATGATCGCTGGTGTGACCATTCCTGGAATGGGAATCATCCTGCTGATCTTCGCGCCCTACCTCGACCGCAATGCGTCGAACAAACCAGAGGACCGCAAGTTCATCACCAGCCTCATGACGGTGCACATGATGTTCTGGGCCGTCCTCGTCATCATCAGCTCGTTCTTCCGCGGACCGGGCTACAACTTCACCTTGCCGTGGCGTGACGGCATCTTCTTCGAGCTCTAAACCATGAACGGCACACTCATCATCGCCATCGTCGTGCTGCTCGTTCTCGGCGCGGTGGTGGTGTTCACCGCCGCACGTCGTCGGGAAACGACCGGAGTACTCTCCCGTGAAACCCGAGCCCGTGAGAAGCAGGCCTCGGAGAAGGGCATCGTTGGAAAGGCCTACGAACGCGAAGCCACCGCCGCGCGAAGCACCGAATTGGCGATTCCGGCGAGCGTGGCCGTGGCTCCTTGGACTCCGCCGGATCCCGAGGTGATCGGCGTGTCACGTCGACAGTTCTTCAATCGCGCGACCTTCACCCTCATGAGCGCCGGGCTCGGTGGCTTTGGTGCGGCGGTCATCGGTTTCCTCTGGAAGGGTGCCGAGGGCGGATTCGGGTCGAAGATCACCGCGGGCAAACTCGACGACATCATCGCTGGGATTCGTTCCAACAAGGGTTTTTTGTACTTGCCCGAAGCACGCGCATGGATCACCGAATACCCGAAGGAGTCCCTCGCCAAGGCGGAGGCCGTCTATGGCGGCCAGGCTCCGGTGTACTCGGGTATGTCATCGGGCATCGTCGCCTTGTACCAGAAGTGTCCGCACCTCGGTTGCCGTGTTCCGACGTGTGCGACGTCGCAATGGTTCGAGTGCCCGTGTCACGGTTCGCAGTTCAATCGTGTCGGTGAGAAGAAGGGCGGTCCCGCACCTCGCGGTATGGATCGCTTTGCTGTTTCCATCAACAACGGCAACGTCGTGATCGACACCGGCGCAGTCTTCGGTGGACCCGCAATCGGTACCAACACCACGGGTCAGGAAGCCGAGGGTCCGCACTGCGTGGGCGGGGGAAGTCACTAGTTCGATGACTCCGGTATTCGCTGACGTCACCACCACACTTGCGTGGATCGCCCTCGTGGCCGCGCTCGGCGGCTGGGCGCTCTATGCCTTTTTCAACATTCGTTCGAGCCGCGCCGAGATCGGCTCGGAGATCGAACTGGCGGCCAACCGCAAGCCGTACTACGACGACGAAATCCTCGAGGGGAAGAAGCTCGAACGAACGCAGTTGCTCGGCTTGGCCTTCCTCGCGGTCATCACCGTCACCCTGCCGCTGTACTGGATTCTCGAACCGGGTCGCCAAGCCGGAGCCGAGGAGGAATTCGTCCACAAGTTCGAGGAATGGGGCAGCGGACTGTTCGCTGCAACGGCAGAGGGCGGCTTCAATTGCGCGGGCTGTCACGGCGGAATGCAGGGCGGCGGTGGAGTTGCGTCGTACGCGGTGACCGATCCAAAGACCGGTGAAGTCAAGGCCGTCAACTGGAAGGCGCCGGCCATCAACAACGTGTACCTGCGTTACAGCGAGGAAGAGGTTCGCTTCATTCTCAACTACGGGCGTCCGTTCTCGCCGATGTCGGCGTGGGGTCTCGTCGGCGGTGGACCGATGAACGAGCAGCAGATTCAAACGGTGCTCGATTACGTGAAGAGCATCCAGATTCCGCGCGAGAACTGTGCTTCGCCCGACGACGATCCCAGAATGTGCGACGGTGGCACGCTGCCAAAGAAGACCCAAGACGAGATTCAGGCGGAAGCCGAACGCCTCGTTGCCGCGGGAATCTACGGCTCGCTCGGTGAGGCGCTCTTCAACCTCGATCTCGTTGGAGCGGGAAGTTATTCCTGCGCGCGATGCCACACCAAGGGATGGTCCTACGGCGAACCGCAAATCACCGGAGGCGGCGCCTTCGGTCCGAACCTCACCGGTGGTTCGACGATTCGGCAGTTCCCGAACCAGGACGACATGATCGCCTTCATCGCTGCCGGCAGTGAGTATGGCAAGAAGTACGGCGAACAAGGTCAGGGTGGCGGCCGAATGCCCGGCTTCGGTTCGGTGTACTCGCCGGAACAACTGAAGGCCGTCGTGGAATACGTTCGGGGCTTGTGATGTCGCTCTTGTCGATGTTGGCGATCAATTGGGAACCGCAATTGCGCGGTTACGTGGTGGTGCTCATCTCCGTGGTGGTGCTCATCGGCGGCACCTACTTGGTGGTCGGTACCAACCTTGGGGCGCGGCTCGGTTTCTTGGTGATTCTTGGTGGACTCTTCGGGTGGATGGCGGCGATGGGCATCATCTGGTGGACCTACGGCATCGGGCTCAAGGGTCGTGAGCCGTCATGGAAACCAGCGGAGCCGGCGACCATCATTCGCGATGGTCAACTCCTGCAACAAGTGGAGATTCTCGAACAGCCGCTGAAGTTCACCGGTACTGCGACCGACAACGCATCGACCGTTGCCGAGGCACTCGCCGCCGAAGGATGGGTCCTGCTCGACGAATCCGATCCGCAGCGCGGGCAGGCCGTCGCGGCGTCGGACGACATCCTCATCAATCAAGCCGAGGAATTCGCTGCGGGCGAGTTCGTCTCGGTAGGAGTCTTTGATCGAGGTGGCGATCGTTGGCCCAAGATCAACGACTCGCTCGACTTCTTCGCTTTCTTCCACGAACCTCGCTACGCGTTGGTGGAGGTTGCACCAGTGGTGCCGCAGCGAGTGGAGCCCGGTCGAGCGCCCGCGCGTCCGAAGATCGACGAGTCGCAGCAACGCCGCTACGTCTACATGATCCGCGACCTCGGGAACAAGCGTCAGCCGGCGATGCTCATCACCATCGGTTCGCTGTTGGTGTTCGTCATCCTGTGTTGGCTGCTGCACCGCCGCGACCTGCTCCTGCGCCAGAATCTCGCGGCGGCACGCGAGCTCGAGAAAGTCTGAGCCTTCGGGGCGCAACGACGATGGGTCAGTATCTACCGATCGTTGTGCTCACCGCGCTTGCCGTGGTGTTCGGAGTCCTCAGTTTGGTCGCTTCCAAATTGCTGGCACCTCGGCGACCCAACTCGGCCAAGGATGCCCCGTACGAATGCGGCATCGTGCCGAGTCGCGAGTCGCCCGAGCGATTTCCGGTGTCGTTCTACGTGGTGGCGATGCTCTTCATCATGTTCGACATCGAAATCATCTTCGCGTATCCCTATGCGGTTGCCCATGAGACGCTCGGTGCATTCGGATTCTGGGAGATGATCGCGTTCAGCGCGGTGTTCTTCGTGACGTTCGTCTACGTGGTGGCCCGTGGCGCGTTGGCGTGGGGACCGGCCAAGAAGGAATCGAAGGTTGCCGACGTCAATTTGATTCCCGACGTTCGTGCGGGAGTGAAGGTGGTCGGCCTCGACGGCCGCACCACACCGGTCGTACAGGAAGTCGGCGCGGCATGAGCGCGGTTCGCGAAGTGCTCGACAACGGTCTGGGCGGAATCAAGCACAACTTCCTCACGGGTCGTGTGGAAGACCTCGTGAAATGGTCGCGTTCACGCTCCAGTTGGGGTGCCACGTTCGGATTGGCGTGTTGTGCGATCGAGATGATGGGCACTGGTGCCCCGCATTACGACCTCGCGCGATTCGGTATGGAGGTGTTCCGCGCGTCACCACGACAGGCGGACATCATGATCGTGGCAGGACGCGTCAGCCAGAAGATGGCACCAGTTTTGCGACAGGTGTACGACCAGATGATGGAACCGAAGTGGGTCATCTCCATGGGCGTGTGCGCGTCGAGTGGCGGCATGTTCAACAACTACGCGATCGTCCAGGGCGTCGACCAGGTCGTGCCTGTCGATGTGTACGCGCCGGGCTGTCCACCAACGCCCGAAACACTGATTCACGCGATCGAAACGCTCCACCAACTGATCGAGGATGGGGAGATCATGCGTCGCCGTGCGGCTTCCGGCGCCGGAGCGAACGTGCACATCCAGGAAATTCCTGCCGGAATCACCACCCCCGTCACCCTGGAACGTCGATAGACGATGATCGAGTCCCTTGGTCAGCGCGTCGTCTTCGTGGCGAAGTCCGATTACCTGCCCACGATCACGCGGTTGTACGGCGAGGGATTCACGATGTGCGTCGACCTCACGGCGGTGGATTATCTGCTGCACGAACGTCGGACGGTGCCCGCTGAAGTAGCACCCCAGCGATTCGAAGTGGTGGTGAACCTCCTTTCGATCGCCAATCGCGAACGAGTACGCGTGCGATTGCAAGTGGCCGATGCCGAGACGGTTCCCTCGTTGTTCGATGTCCACCCGAGCACCGAGGCGATGGAACGCGAAGTATTCGACATGTTCGGCATCGTCTTCGACGGTCATCCTGATTTGACTCGGATATTGATGCCGGAGGATTGGGACGGCCATCCGCTCCGCAAGGATTACTCACAGGGACGAATTCCCGTGCAATTCAAGGGTGCGGCCTCATGACCACACTCGACGAGCGTTCGGCAACCAGCGTCTCCTCCGCTGGCGCTGCCACGGGGGAGGGTGGTCAGGAACTTCGGTCCCGCACCGACATCTCGCAGAAGGCGTTGATGCGAGAGGCAGGTGCGGTACTGCGCATGAGCGAGTCGGCGGCTGCGGCGCTCGCCGATGTCGCGGGAGACGTCGGCGAGGACCAGTCGATGATCATCAACATGGGCCCCCAGCATCCGAGCACCCACGGCGTCCTGCGCTTGATGCTCGAACTCCAGGGCGAGACGGTGCTGCGCTGCAAGCCCGTCATCGGGTACCTCCATACCGGAATGGAAAAGACGGGCGAGTCGCTCACCTACATGCAGGGTGGCACCAACGTGACGCGCATGGACTATCTGTCCCCGCTCAACAACGAGTTGGTGTTCTCCATGGCGACGGAGAAGTTGCTCGGCATCGAGGGAGA
Source organism: Actinomycetota bacterium (assembly GCA_005793785.1). GTDB lineage: Bacteria > Actinomycetota > Acidimicrobiia > Acidimicrobiales > Ilumatobacteraceae > F1-60-MAGs027. Next base: position 8,950 of record SXPW01000127.1, read on the forward strand.
CATCCCGGAGCGAGCGCATTGGATGCGCATGCTGCTCTCCGAACTCAATCGAATGAGCAGTCACCTGCTCTTCATGGCGACCAACGGCATGGACCTTGGCGCCGTGTCGATGATGCTCTACGGCTGGCGTGAGCGCGAGGAGGTGTTGCGATTCTTCCAGAAGGTCACGGGACTGCGCATGAACCACAACTTCATTCGCCCCGGTGGACTGGCCGCCGATCTTCCGGCCGGCTGGCGCGATGATGTGCTGCACCTGTTGGACATGTTGCCCGATCGTTTGGCCGAGTACGAAGTGTTGATGACCGGTCAACCGATCTGGCGCGAACGACTGCAGGGTGTCGGCGTCATCACCCAGAGTGAGGCAATTGCGCTGGCGGCTACCGGCCCGATCCTTCGTTCCACCGGGGTGGCGTGGGACCTACGCAAGGACCTTCCCTATCTCAAGTACCGCGAGGTCGAATTCGACGTGGTGGTCGGGGCGCACGGCGACGCCTACGACCGCTACGCCATTCGATTGCAGGAGATTCGCGAGTCGATGCGCATCGTGCGCCAGATCCTCGACAGGATGCCGTCGGGTGACTACCGGATTCAAAACAAGAAGGTGACACCCCCACCCCGCGGTCGTATCGACGAGTCGATGGAAGCACTCATCCATCACTTCAAGATCTTCACCGAAGGATTCAAGGTGCCCGAAGGTGAGGTATACGTGGCCATCGAATCGCCGCGTGGCGAAATCGGTTGCTACATCGCCAGTGACGGTTCGTCGGTGCCCTACCGCATGCACGTTCGCGCGCCGAGTTTCGTGAACGTGCAGTGCCTGCCGCACATGATGCGTGGCGGGCTCGTCGCCGACGCGGTCGCCGTGATTTCCTCGATCGACCCGGTTCTCGGTGAGGTGGACCGATGAGCCGACTTTCCGACGAACGAGTGGCGCTGGCTAGGGAGATCATCGGTCGTTTTCCGCGGAAGAAGTCGGCGCTCATCCCGTTGTTGCACTTGGCGCAGGAACAAGATGGATACGTCGCGCAGGACGCGATGGTGCACATCGCCGAACTGCTCGACCTGGCGCCGGCAGAGGTGTACGGCACCGCGAGTTTCTACGAAATGTTCAAGTTCCATCCCGTAGGCAAGTACTGCATCAACATCTGCACGAACATCTCCTGTCAGTTGGTTGGAGCCTGGAACTTGTTGCACCACGCCGAGGAGCGACTCGGCATCAAGTCGGGCGGCACCACGGATGACGGACTCTTCACCATCGAGGACGTGGAGTGCATCGCGGCATGCACTGAAGCGCCGGCTTTGCAGGTGAACTATCGCTACCGATACAAGGTCACCCCCGACTCGTTCGACTCGCTCATCGAAGAATTGGAGAGTGGCGAGTTGCAGGGCGAAATTCCCCCGCACGGCACGCTCGGTGCTGTGCGACAAATCACGACCGCGGCATGGAGCAACCGCGGCATCGAGGATCAAGCGAAGGTGGATTCGCGATGAGCGTGCCAACGGGTCCACGAATCATCACCTCGCGATTCGACCTCGCCGACGGGCACACCTATGCGGGTTACCTACGCACCGGCGGCTACGCATCGCTGCGCAAGGCCGTCGGCACAATGACGCCGCAGCAGGTGCACGACGAGGTGAAGGCGGCCGAGATCCAGGGTCGCGGTGGTGCTGGGTTTCCCGCCGGCACCAAGTGGGGCTTCCTCCCCGCCGGCGTGTTCCCGCGGTACTTGGTGATCAATGGTGACGAGAGCGAACCTGGCACCTACAAGGACCGAATGCTCATGGAGCGCGACCCACACCAGTTGATCGAAGGCATCGTCATTGCGTGCTATGCGTTGAATGCATCGCAGGCATTCCTGTACGTCCGCGGCGAGATGGCCCATGCGCAGGAACGTTTGGCCCAGGCGCTGAATGATGCATATGCCAACAACATGGTGGGGAAGAACATCTGCGGGAGCACCTTCTCCGTGGACATCACCCTCACCTGGGGTGCCGGCGCCTACATCGTCGGCGAGGAGACCGCACTCATCGAAAGCCTCGAAGGTGAGCGCGGGATGCCGCGATTGAAGCCCCCGTTCTTCCCTGCGGTGAAGGGTCTCTACATGCAGCCGACGATCGTCAACAATGTCGAGACGCTCGCCAACGTCCCCTACATCGTCGGCAAGGGTGGTGGCGACTTCAAGTCGATTGGCGCACCGACGTCCACCGGCATGCGCATGTTCGCCGTGAGCGGTCACGTGAACAAACCGGGCGTTTTTGAGGTGCCCAACGGCGTCACCACATTCCGCATGTTGTTCGAGGCTCCCGAGTACTGCGGTGGTGTTCGCAACGGCGGCACGATCAAGGCGTTCATTCCCGGCGGCGCGTCGGCGATGTGGTTCTTCCCCGAACATCTCGACATGGCGCTCGACAAACCGACGGTCGACAAGGCCGGATCGATGCTCGGATCCGGAGCGATCGTGGCGATGGACCAGACCACCGACATGGTGGCGGCCTGCTGGCGAATCGTACGATTCTTCGCCCGTGAGTCCTGCGGCAAATGCACGCCGTGTCGCGAGGGCACCACGTGGCTGGAGCGGGTGTTGAAGCGAATGCTCGACGGTCACGGTCGAGCCGAGGACATCGACCTGTTGTTCGAAGTCAGCGAGAGCATCAGTCCCGGAATCGCCTGGCCACCCCGCCAAACCACCATCTGTCCTCTCGGACCATCCGCGGTGTCGCCGATTGCCTCGGCGGTAAGGCGCTTCCGCCATGAGTTCGAGCATTACATCGAACACGGTCGCCCCATCGACGGAGTCGTGTCGCCGTTCGTTACTCACGCTGCGAGTCACGCGTAGGCAGCATGACCGACACTGTGGCACCCAAGACGACGGTCAGTCTCACGGTCGACGGTCGGGCAGTGGAGGCCCAATCAGGCGAGTTACTCATCACTGCATGCGAACGTTCGGGGTCGTTCGTTCCGCACTTCTGCTACCACCCGCGCATGTCACCGGTCGGAATGTGTCGCCAGTGCATCGTCGAGGTGGAGGGACCGCGCGGCAAGGCGCTCGTCGTTTCTTGCATGACGCCAGTCGCCGAGGGCCAGGCGGTGTCCACCACGTCGGAACCCGCCAAGCGCGCGCAAGAGGGTGTGCTCGAACTGCTCCTTGCCAATCATCCCCTCGACTGTCCGGTTTGTGACAAGGGAGGCGAGTGCCCGCTGCAAGACCAGGCGTTCTCCCACGGCCCGGGCGAAAGCCGGTACGTCGAGGAGAAGCGCCACTACGAAAAGCCGATTCCCATCAGCGATCTCGTGTTCCTCGACAGGGAGCGATGCATCCTGTGCGACCGTTGCACCCGGTTCGCAGGGGAGGTGGCGGGAGATCCGTTGATCTCCTTCACCAGTCGAGGCAACAACACCCAGGTGATGACCTTTCCCGACGAACCGTTCAGTTCGTACTTCTCCGGCAACACCGTGCAAATCTGCCCGGTTGGTGCACTCACATCGAGCGCCTACCGATTCAAGGCACGCCCATGGGATCTCGACCAGGTGGAGAGTACATGTACGACCTGCAGCGTCGGGTGTCGGACCGTCATTCAGAGCAGTCGAGACGAACTCGTGCGCTACCAGGGAGTCGACATCGAGGCCGTCAACTGGGGTTGGCTGTGTGATCGCGGGCGATTCAACTTCGAGTCGGTGAACTCCAAGAATCGCGTACACACACCACTGGTGCGCAAGGACGGGGCACTCGCCGAAGCCACGTGGGCAACCGCCCTCGACGCGGCAGGTCGAATTCTGCGAACGGTGTTGAACGACAAGGGTCCCGATGCCGTTGCCATCATCGGCGGGGCGCGCGGAAGCAACGAGGACGCGTTCGCCTGGTCGAAGTTGGCGGACGCGCTCGGGATCACGGCGCGCGATGCACAACTCGGTGACGGACTACCGACCGAGGTGTTCGCACTGCCGCAGGCAACCATCGCCCAAACGTGCGCATCGGCGACGATCATCCTTCTCGCCCCCGACATCAAGGAAGAACTGCCCGTGTTGTACCTACGGTTGCGAGACGCGGCGGAGAAGCGCACCGCCCGAATCATCGAGGTGTCGCCCCGCGCCACCGGGCTGAGTGCCTACGCGTGGAAATCGGTACGTCACGATCCGGGTGACCAGCCCCGGGTGATGAGCGAACTGTTGGCCACAGCGGAAGTTGCCGCCCAACTCTCGCGCGGTGACGTGACGGTGGTGATGGGTCGAGGCAATCTGGCGGAGTCGGCGGAATTCACGCTGCTCGCCACCGGGGCGGTGCTGTCGGCTGCACCGCAAACGCGGGTGCTACCGGTGGTACGCCGTGGCAACGTTCGTGGCGCAGTGACCGCGGGGTTGGCGCCGCGACGAGCCGACACCGACACCAATGCCATCCTCGCCGCCGCTGCCGCTGGAAGAGTGGAGTGCCTGGTGTTGCTCGGCGCCGATCCCCTCAGTGACGTGCCGGACGCCGATCTCGTCCGACGCGCATTCGCCTCCGTGAAGCACGTGGTCGCCGTCGACACGTTCATCACCGATTCATCCCGTCACGCGGAAGTGGTCCTGCCCGCCGCCGCCTACGGGGAGAAGGTTGGCACGACCACCAACTGCGAGGGTCGCGTGAGTGATGTCGCCCAAAAGATCACCACCGCCGGGACCGCACGTCCCGACTGGATGATCGCCGCGGAACTCGCCCTGGAACTCGGGATCGACCTCGGTGTGTCGTCGTACGACGAATTGCATGATTCGATGGTCGCCTCGGTACCGGCCTTCGCGCCAATAGCGCAATCCAACTCGGTGCGTCACGAGGGAGTCGTCGTCGAACATCCCGTCAGTGTGCGCATCACCGCTTCACCGCGTTCGGCTGCACCGCGCTTGACGCATCAGTTTCGACTGCACGTTGCGCGAGTCATGTACGACCGTGCGGTCGGCACGGCCGAGAGCCCCTCACTGGCTCCGCTGGCACGTGAGTCGGCGGTGCACTTGCACTCGAGCGACGCCGTACGCCTCGGTGTGCGTGAGGGTTCCGACCTTCGGGTCGCCGCCAACGGTTCTGCCGTGGTCCTGCCTCTCGTCATCGACGACGCCGTTGCCCGTGGCGTGGCGTTCGTCCCGTTCCACCAACACGGCAGTGACGTTCGCCAACTGATTCGGCACGACGTTCCCGTCACTGACGTCGTCATCGAGGTCGTGTGATGGTTCGAATCGCCGCGCATCCGATGCTCGATCCATCGCTCGAGGGTGGAATGTTGTGGGCGCCACTCATCATCGTGATCCTGAAGGTGCTGGTGGTGTTCGTCGTCGGACTGGTGGCGACGATGCTCATGGTGTGGTTCGAACGCAAGGTCATCGCCGGCATGCAGAACCGAATCGGTCCGAACAAGGCGGGTCCATTCGGTCTGCTGCAAACCCTCGCCGACGGTATCAAGTTGTTCTTCAAGGAAGACCTGCTGCCGCGTCGCTCCGATCGCTTCGTGTTCGCGTTGGCTCCGTTCCTGTCGTTCGTTCCGGCGTTCCTTTCGTTTGCAATCATCCCGCTCGGCGGCGACTTTCGCGACGGCAACGATGGCATCGTCACGTGGTTCGGCGTGCAGACCCGCATTCAGTTGGCTGATCCACACATCGGGGTGCTGTTCGCCCTCGCAATTTCCTCCATCGCCGTGTACGGCATCATGTTGGCGGGCTGGTCGAGTGGTTCTAAGTATCCGCTCCTTGGATCGGTGCGGGCATCCGCACAAATGGTGAGTTACGAGGCGGCACTCGGTCTGTCGTTGGCCTGTGTCATCCTCGCTTCTGGAACCCTGTCCACCAGTGGCATCGTGGCGGCGCAGGCCACGCTGACCGACTGGAACGTCATCGCCACCGGTGTCGTACCCTTCGTCATCTTCCTCATCGCGGCGACTGCAGAGCTGAATCGTCCGCCGTTCGATTTGGTCGAGGCCGAACAGGAACTCGTGGGTGGATTCAACACCGAGTACTCATCGATTCGATTCGCATTGTTCTATTTGGCGGAGTTCATGAACACCGTCACCATGTCCGCGATGATCGTGACCCTCTTCTTCGGTGGTCCGCAGCCGGTTTCGTTCCGCGGGGTCACGCTCGACATCCCGTTCGTCCCCAACGCGCTGGAGGGTACGGTGTGGTTGCTCGCGAAGGTGCTCGTGTTCCTCTATATCTACGTGTGGTTCCGCGCCACGTTGCCGCGTTTGCGGTACGACCAACTCATGGACCTTGGCTGGAAGGTGCTCATCCCTGGATCGCTCGCCTGGTTCATGTTGCTTGCCGCGCAACGTCTCGCGCGCAACGAAGGATGGAACGTGTTCGTCACCACGGCCGCGGCCGTCATGGCGCTCGGCGTGTGCTACGTGCTCCTGCAGGCGGCGTTCACCGTCAGCAACGACACCCGCGAGCGTGAGGGAGTGCAGTTCTAGATGGGTTATCTCGGCGGTTTTCTCGTCACGTTCCGACAGCACGGTCGCAAGAACCGTGTCACCACCCAGTACTCGGGTGGACGACTGTTCAAGCGCAAGAAGCGCAACGCGAAGTCGATGGACGAAAAAATCTACAAGCCCGAGCGGCTTCATGGTCGACACGTATTGAACCGGTACGAGGACGGAATGGAGAAGTGCATCGGGTGCGAATTGTGTGCCGCGGTGTGCCCGGCCAAGTGCATCCACGTCCGCGGAGCGGACAACGATCCTGACAATCCGACGTCTCCCGGTGAGCGCTTCGGCTGGATCTACGAGATCAACTATCTTCGCTGCATCCACTGCGACTTGTGCGTTGAGGCGTGCCCGACAGAGGCAATTACCGAGACGAAATTGTTCGAGTTCTCGTTCACCAATCGCAAGGATGCCATCTACACGAAGAACGAACTGCTCGTCGGTGACGACGGCAAGCCACGTCACCTGCCGTGGGAGGATTGGCGTCCGGGAGAAGACCAACACACCTCCGCCTGGATGCGCGCCACCGCTGCAGCGGGTGACGCCTCGTTCGTCGGTGTGGTGTCGTGGGCCGGTGAACGTGGCTATGGCGTTCGCCCTGCAGAGGCGACGCAAGCACAGGCCGATGCCAGTGAAGCTGCCAGTCCCGAAGCCGAAGCAGAAGCAGAAGTGAAGCACTGATGGATCTCATCGTCTTCGTCTTGGCGAGTGCGATGATGCTCGTCGGGGCGGTCGGAGTCGTCACGCGAAAGAATCCGGTCCATGCCGCGCTGTCATTGGTCTTGACGCTCTTCGGAGTTGCTGTGCATTTCGTTGCACTCGAGGCGTACTTTCTCGCTGCCGTGCAGATCATCGTCTATGCCGGCGCAATCGTGGTGTTGTCCCTGTTCGTCATCATGCTGCTCGGTGTCGACAAGGCGGAGGATCTCCGCACGGAGCCGCTCGTCGCGCAGAGGTGGTTGGCGGGGGTTGCGGGGCTCGGTCTGCTCGGACTGCTGCTCGTTGCCGTCGCGCGTGGCGCAGACGTTCTCACCACCCGTTCGGAGGGTCTCGATACCGCCACGGATGGCGCGAGTGGGGAC
>SXPW01000128.1 GCA_005793785.1 Actinomycetota bacterium
CCATCATTCCCGGCATCGAGAACTTCGCACCGGACCGAACGGACACCAGCAGCGGATCGGCAGCGTCACCGAGTCGACGTCGCATCCTTGCCTCCAACGTGGCGACGTGCCGCGCAATCTCGCCGTCGAGCGTTCGAGGCCACCCGCTTCTCATGTAGTCGCGACACGCGTCGGTGGTGACCGTGAAGCCGTGTGGAACCGGCAGTTTGAGCACCGAGGTCATCTCCGCCAAATTCGCGCCCTTGCCACCGAGCAGGTCCTTCATGCTCATCGGCGCCTTGCGGTGCTTGTGGTCGAAGTCGAACACGTACGCCATGGGCGTTCGCGAGTCTAGGAAACTCGTCGTTTCTGAACGTTGATTACTTGGTTCGCCACTCCGTTGCCAGTTGAACGTGTGCTCGTGACACCAACACCAACGCAAACTCACCGGCAACCGAAGTACACGTACCGACGTCCACACCAGCGATGACGTACGGGCCACCCACCTCGGCACGCCCGCCGATTACACCACGAGGCTCACCCTGCATTTGCGCAGGGAGTCGCATCAGTACACGCGGCGCGGTGGTGCCTCGACTATCCATGCGTTCCACCAACTCCTGCCCCGGATAGCAGCCTTTGGTGAACGAAACGGCCACATCGACGAGTCCCGTCTCCGCGGGGAGTGAAGCGTCGCTGATGTCGATGCCGAACGTTGGCCACGCACGACGAACCCGCTCGACTTCGAACTCGGCTTGGCTGCCGAGTCGAATCGAATCGTACGCAACTGATTCGGAGAAGACATCCGCTGCACCGTCACCGGTGCGCCAGGCAGCGACCGCCGACGGATGAGCGGCGAGCAATGCTCCTTCGTCGCTCGCGAGCGCATCTCGACCACCGCGGGCGAGTCCGCGCACCGCGACCACATCGACGACGTCGAGGTCGAAATTGCATTGCACCCGGATCTTGAACTTGTTGAGCCGCGCCAACGCGGCGACACCACTCCCTGCGTCGGTATCGAGGATGAAATGGTCGTCGGCCAGGCAACGGACCCGCAGCAACGCGTTGAGTTTGCCGCCGGGATCGAGCGCGAATGCATAGGTCGACCGACCGGGAGTGAGTGATGCGATGTCGTTGCTCAACTGCGAATGGAGGAAGGTTCTGGCGTCCTTGCCCGAGGCGACGATGACATCGCGGCGAACCTGGACGCGGAATGGTGTCTCGCTCATGCGCGGCTATGGCGTTGAGGCTTCACTGCGAAACCGACCGTTGCTTCGTCATTCGTCGGGCGGTGGGCAGCGCGGCCACGAGTGCTGCCGCCTTGTTCTGACACTCGAGGTGCTCCTCGTCCGGGTCGCTGTCGGCGACGATTCCGGCGCCGGCCTGGAACCACGCGGTGTTGTTCCTCGCGAACATCGTGCGAATAGCAATCGCCGCGTCGAGGTTGCCGTTGAAGTCGACGTAGCCGACGATTCCCGCGTACGGACCCCGTCGCACGGGCTCGAGCGAATCGATGATCTCCATCGCGCGCACCTTTGGCGCACCACTGACGGTGCCGGCGGGCAGGGTTGCCCGTAAGACGTCGATCGGACCGAGTCCGTCGCGCAATGCCCCCGACACCTGCGATGTCAGGTGCATCACGTGGCTGTACCGCTCCAGTGTCATGAGTTCGTCCACGTGTACGGTTCCGAACTTGGCGACTCGACCGACGTCGTTTCGCGCCAGGTCGACCAGCATCACGTGCTCGGCCCGCTCCTTGGGGTTTTCGCGAAGTTCTCCGGCCAGTCGACGATCGTGTTCATCGTCCCGACCGCGTTTGCGCGTACCGGCAATCGGCCGACTGACCACCTTGCCATCACGCACTTGCACGAGTGGCTCCGGCGAACTTCCGGCGATGGTGAGCAGATCGTGCTTCACGAAATACATGTACGGGCTGGGGTTCACCTGCCGCAACACGCGGTAGAAATCGAACGGATCAGCGTCGAGTTGCACCTCGAACCGTTGCGAGAGAACCACCTGGAAGATGTCGCCGGCGACGATGTGTTCCTTGGCCACGCGCACCGCATCTTGGAATCGCCCCTCGCCCATCGACGACGCAAGGGTCTCGACCTGCTCGTTCGTCACCGGTGGCTCGATGACGTCGTTCGCTGTAACACGCCCGAGATCGGAGGCCATGCGATGCACCGCCGTGACCGCCGAGTCGTACGCGGCGTCGATCTCCACGGGAGTGAGCCCGAGTGTCGGAACGCTCTCGATGAGGAACACGCGTTGGCGCCAATGGTCGAAGGCAGCGAGCGAACCGATCATTGACATCACCGCATCGGGAAGGTTGCGATCGTCCTGCGGCGAATCGGGAAGCCGTTCGATTTCCCGCACCACGTCGTAGCCGATGTGTCCGATCATCCCACCCTGTAGCGGTGGAAGATCCGCGATCACCGGCGCTCGATACGCCGCGAGCATCGCCTCGAGTGCCACGAGGAATCCATCGCCGCGCGGCACGGACGCAGGAACGGCACCGGTGAATTGCACTTTGCCGTCGGTGAGTGCAATCTCGGCCCGCGGTCGGCAGCCGACGAAACTGAATCGAGCCCATCGTTCACCGTGTTCGACCGACTCGAGCAGGAAACCCGGAGAATCACCGACGAGGGCGAGGTAGACGCCGACTGGCGTGTGACGATCGGCGAGCACTTCCGCCCAGACGGGCACCACTCCGAATGATGATGCAAAGGTACGAAACTCTTCGCGCGTGGGAGAAATTCGCACGCTATGCCTCGGAGCCGAGCCTCAGAGATACAGGCCGGTACTGGCCTCGATGCGTGACGCTGCCACGGCATGGAGGTCGCGCTCGCGCAGCATGATGTAGTCGATTCCCCCGACCTCCACCTCGTATCGATCGTCGGGGCTGAACAGCACTCGGTCGCCAACCTCCGCTGCTCGTACGCTCTGACCAAGCGCGACAACCTCCGCCCAGACGAGTCGCTTGGCCACCTGCGCGGTTGCCGGGATGAGGATTCCGCCACCGGAGCGACGTTCGCCATCGCTGCTGGGAATCTTCACCAACAGCCGATCATTCAGCATCTTGATCGGCAGTTTTTCGTCGCTGGACACTTCCGTCAGGCTACTGACGCACCACGGCGACGCTTCCCGCTCGTCATCGACGAACGGTGATACCGCGAGCGGTCATGGCGCTCTTTGCTTGAGCGATGGTGTACTCGCCGAAATGGAAGATCGACGCGGCCAACACGGCATCGGCACCGCCCTCGATGACTCCTTCGACGAGGTGATCGAGGGTTCCTACTCCACCGCTGGCGATGACCGGCACGTCGACGGCGTCGACGATCGTTCGGGTGAGCACGACGTCGAACCCTTCACGCGTACCGTCACGGTCCATCGACGTGAGCAGGAATTCTCCGGCGCCGAGTTGCACCGCTCGTTGCGCCCACTCGCGGACGTCGAATCCCGTCGCCGTGCGTCCACCGTTGATGAACACTTCGTATCTCGGTCGATCGTCCGGCCCCCCCACTCGCTTGGCATCGATCGCGCACACCACGCATTGACGGCCGAATTCCCCCGCGATGTCGGCGATCAATTCCGGGCGCATGACGGCGGCGGTGTTCACGCTCACCTTGTCGGCGCCGGCGCGCAGCAGTCGTCGTGCCGAAGCCGAGTCGCG
>SXPW01000129.1 GCA_005793785.1 Actinomycetota bacterium
CAACGCGACACCATTGCAGGGCTCCTGATGTGGGAGATCGGTAAGCCCTGGAAACTCGCCTGCGACGATGTCGACCGTTGCTTGGACGGGGTGTCGTGGTACCTGACCCAGATCGAACGGCAACTCGAGGACCGCGTGCCACTCGGTGGTCCCGTCTCGAATATCGCGTCGTGGAATTATCCGCTCAGCGTTCTGGTGCACGCCGAGTTGGTGCAATTGCTGGCAGGAAACGCCGTCGTGGCGAAGACGCCGACGCAGGGTGGCTTCCATGCACTCACGCTCGCCCACGCGATGATGGCGAGAGCGGGACTCCCCGCGACGCTCATTTCGGGAAGTGGCGCCGAACTGAGTGAAGCACTCATCAGTTCCCCCGAACTTGGCGCCCTCGTGTTCGTAGGTGGTCGCACCAATGGAAGGAAGGTCGCCACGCGACTTGCCGACCTGCGCAAACGTCACGTTCTGGAACAGGAGGGACTCAACGCTTGGGGCGTCTGGAACTATTCGCAGTGGACCGACCTCGGCACTCACATCAAGAAGGGTTTTGCGTACGCCAAGCAACGATGCACTGCGTATCCGCGTTATGTGGTGCAGCGTCGATTGCTGCCGGAATTCCTGGAGATGTACTACCCGGTCGTGTCATCGTTGAAATTCGGGCATCCTTGCGCCGTCGAGAACGACGACGACGCGCTGCCAGACCTGGATTTCGGTCCGGTCATCCAGCGGTCAAAGGCGGAGAATCTTGCCGCCCAATTCGAAGAAGCAATCACGACGGGTGGAATTCCACTGCTGCACGCCGCACTCGACAAGGGTCGTTTCATCGCCGGACAGGACACCTCCGCATATGCGGCGCCGTCATGCGTGTTGGAGCCACCCTCGGCGTGGTCGCTGCATCACGCCGAACCTTTCGGTCCGATTGATTCCATCGTCGTCGTCGACACCGAGGCGGAATTCCTGAGCGCGATGAACGCGTCGAACGGATCGCTCGTCGCTTCCATCGCAACCGATGACCTCGAATTTGCGGAGCGAGTCTCGGACGAGATTCAGGCATTCAAGGTCGGAGTCAACAAGCCCCGATCACGAGGGGACCGCGAAGAGGTATTCGGTGGTCGCGGCGGTTCGTGGAAGGGGGCATTCGTTGGTGGCGACTTGCTCGTGGATTCGGTGACCAACGGCGAACGCCCGCTCTACGGAAACTTCCCCGACGGATCGCGATACCCGAAAACCTGACAGACTGAGGACATGCCGAGTCTCTCGGGTGCGTACGTGCCAAGCACCATGCAATGGGTGCGTGACCAAGTTGAAACCTACGAACGAACGGGTGGCAAAGAGGCCGCCACCCTGATGGAGACGGGAATTCCCGTCATCATCGTCGCAATGCGTGGCGCGGCGTCAGGCAGCGTTCGCAAGATCGCCCTGATGCGCGTGGAGCGCGACGGCGAATATGCCCTCGTGGCGTCGTATGGAGGTGCGCCAAAACACCCGGCGTGGTACCACAACTTGGTGGCACACCCATCCGAGGTGACGATTCAAGACGGACCCGAGCCGTTCTTCGTCACCGTTCGACTTGCTGAAGGTACCGAGTACGACGACTGGTGGCGCAGAAGCGTCGCAGTGTTTCCGCAATACGAGACGTACAAGGCAAAGACATCGCGACGAATCCCCGTCTTCATCGCGACTCCAGTCGAACGCACATGAAACTGCTCGTCAGGTGGGTGGTGCTCACCATCGCCGTGTGGTTCGCTGACGTCATCATCGGCGGGATGAACATCACCGATGGCATCTGGAATCATTTGTGGGTCGCGGCGCTCTTCGGGTTGGCGAATGCAATCGTGGGGAATTTCATTCGACTCGTGGCGTTTCCTGCCCTCATCCTGACGCTCGGATTGTTCAGCATCGTGGTGAACGCGTGGATGCTGATGTGGGTCGGGGATGCCAGCGACGCGCTCGAGGTGGGTGGTTTTGGATCGGCGTTCCTTGCCGGACTCGTCATCAGCATCGTGTCGACGGTGTTGGGGCGAGCCCGCCGAGACGACGACTAGGCGCCGCGAGCATCGCTCATCTGCGACTCGGTTGGCCGCTTGAAAATCGAGACCATCGCGATTCCCGCCGCCAAGTAGATGAACGCGTTCATCAGCCAAGCGCCGTGAATTTCCACCTTGGAGACGTCCAACACCGATTCGCCGGAACGCCGCGCCGATTCGATGCGCGACAGTGCCGGAGCGGCTATCGCCAACGACAGGGCGGCACCGAGAGCAGTACCCACCTGACGAAAGGTGTTGTTGAGCGCCGAGCCCATCGCAAGTTGCGTCGGTTTCAGGAACGCCGTTGCCGAGCTCGACAGCGTCGAAATGCTGAGACCCACCCCGATGCCCGTCACGAGCATCCACGGGAGGTAATGCGTCACGTAGGCGGGTGAGTCGGGAATCGTTGCGTTCAAACCGAACGTGCCGAGCGCCAACAACGATGCGCCGGCAAAGAGGACCCGCGAGTGTCCGAATCGATCCGCGTACCTGCCGGCGAATGGCGCAACGGCAGCGGCACAGGTGGGACCGGGCATCGTGGCGAGTCCTGAGACCGCAATGCTGTATCCCCAAACGGCTTGCAACCAGAACGTGTTGAGCAACCACATTCCGATGAATCCCATGCTGAACAGCACGCCGGCAACGTTGGCGGCAACCACGAATCGCAGTCGGAAAAGTTTGAGATCAAGGACGGGAAATTGCGCTCGGTGGCAACGAAGGGCGAACGCTCCGCAGAGGAGCACCCCGACGACGAGTGCTCCCAAAGTTCCACCGTCGACCCAACCCCACACTTCGCTCTGGGAGATTCCCAAGACCACCAGCGCGACTCCCGAGAATCCGAGCACTGCGCTCGGATAGTCGACCTTGCGTTGCGCATTGGGATCCTTCGACTCACGAAGAACTCGCTGCCCGAGAATCACCGTGAGCAAGGTGAAGGGGATGTTGATGAAGAACAGTGAACGCCATCCGAGGGTGTCGACGAGCACTCCACCGACAGACGGTCCCAGTGCCGCGGCCAGTCCTCCCGTTGAGCCCCAGATGGCGATTGCCTGGGTCCGCTTCTCCACGGGGAACTCGGGTAGCACCAATGCCAACGAAGCCGGCGACAATTGCGCTCCGCCGAACGCCTGGATTACCCGAGCCAATACGAGGAACCATGCCGTCGGCGCAACTCCGCACAACAGTGAGCCGAAACTGAACCACAAGACACCGCGCAAGAAACTGCGCTTGCGCCCGAATACGTCGGCGAATCGACCGGCGGTCAACAAGGCGGCGGCATACGCGATTGCGTACGCGGAGAACACCCAGGTGATCAGGCTTCCACCATCGAGTTCCTCGTCGATGGTCCGCTTGGCGACGACAACGATGGAGAGGTCCAACGAGACGAGAAAGACCGCAATCGATGTCAACGCCAACACGCGGTAGGCATGCTTCATCGACTTCTCGGTTGTTGGTGCGGCTGCCGTGATAACTCCGACGCTAATCGTCGTTTAGTCTCGGAACATCATGGGAGAAATCAAACGTCATCCGGAACGAGGCAACTCGCAACGCGAGGTGATCCGTGCGATTCTCGCCGAGGGTCTCGTCGCGCACGTGGGCATCATCGACGCCCAAGGGGCGCCAGTGGTGATTCCCATGGCCTATGCGCTCGACGGCGACAGCATCCTCGTGCACGGCTCGGTGGCGAGCCGGTTGATGCGATCGGCAGGACCAATCTGTGTGACCGTCACGTTGTTGGACGGGTTGGTGGTGGCAAGATCATTGTTCAATTCTTCGATGAACTATCGGAGCGTCGTCGTGACCGGCACACCCGACGTTCTGGAGGGCGATGAGCGTGAGCGTGCGCTCATGGTGCTGTCGGCGTTCCTCTTGCCTGGTCGAGTCGGCCACTCCCGCGAGCCGAGCCGTCCCGAAATTCGACAGACTACGGTCTGGCGACTGTCACTCGCCGAGGCGACGGCCAAGATTCGATCGGGACCACCCAAGGAGGATCCGGCGAGTGATTACGAACTCCCGTACTGGGGCGGTGTGGTTCCGGTTCACACGACCTTCGGTGCGCCGGAGCCCGACGGAGCTGGTGTGAGCATGCCGGTACCCGAGCACATCACCACGATGCGCCGCGGCACCTCCGACTAGTTGGAGAGCGCTTCGATGTAGTCGACGATGTCGGAAACTTCCGCATCGGTGAGATTGTTGTAGGGCATCACGACGGAGTAGCCGACACGCTTGTTCTTGTCCGGGTACTTGATCGACTCGATGAGATATTCACGATCAACGACTCCCGATTCGCCACCCTTGAATGCGACGGTTTGACCGACGATGCCTTGCCACGTGGGACCCGTTCCACCACCGAAGTCGGAGCCGTGGCACGACGCACAGCCGGACTGCTGGGCGAGCTTCAGTCCGTTCGCTGCAGTTGGTGACAGGTCAACGGCGAGCGGTTGCGCCGTGGTGCATCCGACGAAGGTGAGCGCAGAGAAGAGGAAGAGCAATCGTCGCATCCACAGCAGACTACCGAATTCGGACTGTGATTCTCGGCGCGCTCGACTCAGGGTCCCTTGACTTGATTCGGATCGTGACGAACGAACCATTGGCTCGCATTGGAGCCGCGAGTTAGGTAGTCACAACAAAGTTGATTGTGAATACAGCCGAATTGGGGTCGCGACCGGGAACCTCGGGCTGCGGATTCCTACGGTCAATTGAACGACTGAAGGAGGTCGCACCGTGAACGCAGAAGGCACGTGGACGAAGTCGATCATCGCGATGATGCTGTCGATCATGGGACTCGGCACGATGGTGCTCGGTGTGGTCGGTGTAATCGCCGTCGCAGGGAGCGACGGCGAATCGGGTACTTCGCAGGGGGCCACCCAGGTACAGGTGCACCTCAGTGAATTTGCGGTGGAGATGATGCCTCCTGCAGTGCCACCCGGGGACGTGACGTTCATCGTTCACAATGGTGGAACCGTCGACCACAATTTCGCCGTTCCCTCGTTTGGTGCACGGACGAAGAATCTGCAGCCGGGCGAATCGACCTCGCTGGTCGTCAAGGGGATAACCGAAGGAGATCTCGAGGTGATCTGCGAGATCGTGGGGCATGACGCTGCGGGTATGAAGGCGACACTCGCGGTGTCGACGAGCACCGAGGTGTCTCAGTTGGCCACCACCGGTGGACAGATGACGTGGCAACAGATGGACGCGATGATGGAGGCAGTTGCGAAGCAGTTCCCCGCCAAGACCGAGGGTTCCGGAAATTCCGAATTGGGGTACTCAACGAGTACAGACGGCTACAAGGTCTTCGATCTGGTCGCCAAGGTGATTAGTTGGGAGGTCGAACCCGGCAAATTCGTCGACGGGTGGTCGTACAACGGTCAAATTCCGGCGCCAATCATCCGAGTGAATACCGGCGACAAGGTACGAATCAACCTGAAGAACGAGTTGCCCGAGTCGACGTCCCTGCATCTTCACGGCATTCGAGTCCCGAATGCGATGGATGGTGTCGATCCCTACACCCAGCCGGCAATCAAGCCGGGTGAAACGTTCGTCTATGAGTTCGTTGCCCAAGAGTCGTCGGTGGGGATGTATCACTCTCATCACAATGCTCAGGTACAGGTACCCAACGGTCTCGCCGGCGCATTGTTGATCGACGACTGGAAGACGATTGCGATGGATGTCGCACGGTCACGGCTTGCCGACGCCGATGGTGACGCCGAGACCGAAGTCGTCATGGTTCTCAACGACTCGGGCAACATCGGTCTCTCGCTGAATGGAAAGAGCTTCCCGGCAACCACCCCGTACGCACTCGCCATCGGCGAGTCGATGGTCGTCCACTACTTCAACGAGGGCAACACGACTCATCCAATGCATCTCCATCAACCCTCAGGATTGGTCGTGGCACACGATGGCAAGGTCATGGAGAAGCCGTTCTGGGCGGACACGTTGAACGTGGCCCCCGGAGAGCGCTGGACTGTGGTGTACACCGCCCTCGACGCGGGTGTCTGGGCGTGGCATTGTCACATACTCACTCATGCAGAGACCCCCGAAGGAATGCGTTACATGGTCACTGCACTCATCGTGAGTTGAGATTGATCACGATGTCAGGTGCACCCGACATGACTTTGGCTTCAGTCACCATTCAGCCGAAGGTTCGGCGACGCAGCGATGGGTACGGTGACATCAGTGGCGCAATTGCACCGAACGACGAGACGGAGGATCAATGACTCGCATCAAGAAGATCGTGGTGGGTACGGACGGATCGGACAACTCCGTCGCAGCGTTGCAGTGGGCCATCAACGAGGCGAAGATCCACGACGCAAAAGTCGACGTCGTGTACACATGGGAGTTTCCACCGG
Source organism: Actinomycetota bacterium (assembly GCA_005793785.1). Lineage (GTDB taxonomy): Bacteria > Actinomycetota > Acidimicrobiia > Acidimicrobiales > Ilumatobacteraceae > F1-60-MAGs027. Next base: position 6,371 of record SXPW01000129.1, read on the forward strand.
TCATCGATCCGCTCGGCGTCTCGATGCTCCCCAGTACCGAGGAAATGAACGCCTCCGCCGATCGACTTCTTCGTGAGGTGATGCGAAAGGTCGAGGTTGACGGCTCGAAAGTGACTTCGCGAGTACTTCGCGGCGCACCGTCCACGGCATTGCTTGCGGCGGCACGATCGGCGGACCTTCTGGTGATCGGTCGACGAGGACACGGTGGATTCATGGGCCTCCTCCTGGGTTCCGTGGCACAGCAGGTGGTGCATCATGCGCCGTGTCCGGTGGTCGTCGTACCCAGCTGAACTACATTTCGAGCGGTGTACTGGACGGCAGAGGACGGCGGACCGCGTCGACAACAAATTCTGAGCGGCGCTCGACTGGACGTTTCTGCGACGGACAGGGTCGACGTAACGAATCGATCGATGATGGTGGTAACCATGGTGGTGATGGCCTCACCCGATGAGGCGTACGTCCTCTGCCATACAGGCGGTGACGAAGCGGTGTCCTGGGTGGAGCGTGTGCACCCGGAAACGTTGGAGACGCTGGCGACGAGTCCGAAACTGGCGGGCGGTCCCGCATGGCCGGGTGGAGTCGCAGTGCACCCGAACGGTGATCTCTACGTGGTTTTCGGCAACCATGCCCATCGCCTGAATCGCGACCTTCAGGTGTCGGCATCGCGCACCTTGCCCCGAGTGCGTCCGTACAACAGCTTCGTCCTGATGCCCGACGGTTGTCTCGTTACCAAGGACTTCTCGGGATCGCGTCCGGGAAGCGAACGCGTAGAGCCGTTTGCTCCGACGGAATTGGTGGTGCTCGAACCAGAGAACTTGAACGTGGTCTCCACCCTGGAGATGCCGGAGGCGTCGATTGCACGACTTTCTGCCGATGGCAATGCGGTGTACATCGTCGGTACTTCGGCATTGTGGCGAGCGCACTGGGCCGATTCCAGGCTCACGCTCGACGATTTCAAGGGTGAGTACAGACGGTTCACGGGACAAACATTTGGTTGGGACGCGGTGCTCGCCGATGGGTGCGCGTGGTTCCTCGACAACGGTGAATCGACCCACAAGTTCGCCGGCACTTTGCGAGGCGTCGGAACGGCCACTGAACCGTTGCACCTCGTGAGGGTGTGGCTTGACTCAGGACGGGTGGCACTCACCGAGATTTGCGGATTACCTGGCGGCGTGGTGGCGAATCCACCGCTGGTCGACACCGCACGCAAGTTGGTGGTGGGCTTCGATAGTGGTAACGGCGTGATCGCCGGATTCCGCTACGACGAAACGACGCTCATGCCCGTGTGGTCGCACGAACAGAATCACGGCTCGCACATGTTGTTGTATCCCGAGTCGGGCGAGTTCGTGAGTGCGCACCACGATGTGGAGCGAGGGGTGGAGCAGGTGGTGGTGCGTGACATCACAACGGGTCGGGAGAAAGCCCGAGTCGATACCGGATCACCCATTCAGTCGGTGGTGTTTCCGGCGTGCGGAACCCGTCGCGATTTCTATTGGTGCAGCATGCTTGCGGTCAATCGCGTGAGTGTCGAGTCGTTGTGAACGACCACCGGTCGACCGAACTAGGAGGTCATTCCGCGTAGCCCCACCAGGTGACGCGCGTACTCAATCTCGCCCATGTGGCGAAGTGCGTGTTGATAGATCCAACACTCGACACCGTCGAGCACGGTGATACCGCTTTCACCGCCGACCCGTGCCGAATACGTCGAGGCGACCTGCGGTGGATATGGCTTGGCGAAAATCACCCGTGTCAACTCGGAAGGGGTCAGTTCGGCCACCCAAACTTCAACCCGTGCAAAGACCTGCGACATGTAGTCCCGAAATGCGTCGTAGTCGCCGATGTGCTGGTCGACCATCTCCTCGACGGTCCGGTGTTTTCCATGGTCGCGAATGCCCGGGTTCACACGAGCGGCCCAGTCTTCATTCCAGAGGGGAGGATTGCCGTTCAGCAACATGAGCGATGCGTCGATCATGTTGACGATGTGGAACAGGCTGAACGCGATGGGCAGTACATCATCACGTTCCTTGTAATTGACGTGCCGCAGTTCCATGCTCGCGACTGCATCTTCGTAGAGGGAGAAGATTGCGCGTAGGCGCCGACGCAACGAATCGAGCAGAAGTTCGGACATGTCGCGAGCGTACTCCGCTCGACGTCGCTATGAATTGTCGGGAAGAATGACCGATCGGCCTTCGGTGGTGGTGGTGATTCGAATTCGCTGGTGGTACACGTCGGAGAGCAGGGCATCGGTGAGCACGGTTTGCGGATCGCCACTCGCCACGCACCGGCCCTGGTGCAATACCACGACCCTGGTGGCGAAACGCATCGCGACATTGAGGTCGTGCAGTACCGCGATGACACCTCGACCTTCGTCCACGAGGGACCGCGCAACGGCAAGGAATCGCTCCTGCTGACCAATGTCGAGCACGGCCGTCGGTTCGTCGAGCAGGAGCAGCGGCGTGTCCTGCGCGAGCACGCGCGCCATCGAGACCCGTGCCTGTTCACCCACCGACAACGTTTGGTAGGTGCGTCTGCTCAACGTCGCCACCTCCATGCGGTCCATCGCAGCGGTGATACGTGTTTCGTCGTCATCGTTCATCCACGGACTGCGCCCCATCGCCACGATTTCGCGCACGGTGAACGGAAAGGAGATTGCCATCTGTTGCGGCAGGACTGCCCGCGCCCGAGCAAGTGTGCGAGGTGTCAACGACGTCACCTCGTCACCATCGATGGAGACCGAACCGCTCGTCAACGGAAAATCCCCGGCGAGTGCGCCCAGCAGCGTGGATTTGCCGGCGCCGTTCGGGCCGAGAACGGCGACGAGTTCGCCGGATTGCACGGTCAGCGAGACGTCGTCGAGCAGCGTCGAAGCACCACGCGCGACCCCGATGTGTGACGCACGGAGATGGGTACTCATGAGCCCTGGCCCTTGGAGTTCATGCCCAACCACCTTGGCTACGACGAGTGCTGCGCAGCAACATGAGGAAGAACGGGGCACCGATGAGCGCGGTAACGACACCGAGCGGAAGTTCTGCTGGGGACAACAGTGTTCGTGCCGCCAGATCGGCGAGCAACGTGACGCTGGCTCCGAGCAGGGCGGCGGTCCAGAGCAGATGACGATGTCGCGGACCCAGCACGATGCGCATGATGTGGGGGACGAGCAATCCGACGAAGGCGATCATTCCGGTTGCCGCAACCGCGCTCGACGCGAGGAGTCCGACCACCGCAATCGCCTGCAGGCGGACGGGTTCGACCCGGACACCGAGGTGCATCGCCGGGCGATCCCCGAGGGCGAGCGTGTCGAGGACGCGAGCGAACTTCGCACTGATCAACATGCCGAGCACGGCGAGTGGTATGACCACGCCGACGGCTTTCCACGTTGCGAGCCCGAGCGTGCCGAGGCTCCAGAAGGTGACGGATCGAATCTCGTCGTCATCGGCCACGAAGACCGCGAATCCGATGACGGCACCGGCGAATGCGTTGATGGCGATTCCGGTGAGAATCAGGGTGACGACCTCGGTCTTGCCGTCCGAACGAGAGAGCACGTAGACCAGAGCCGTCGACAATGTGCCGCCGAGGAACGCCGCGAACTGTACGCCGAGTGGGAGTTGGTTGAGTCCGATGATGATGGCGATCACCGCACCAACGGCGGCTCCTGCCGAGACGCCGACCGTCGCGGGTTCGGCCAGTGGATTTCGGAAGATTCCCTGCATGATGACGCCCGCCACGGCGAGGCTGGCTCCGACAACGATGGCAAGGACGATCCTTGGCAGACGCACCTGCCAGAACACGTTGTGCGCTACGACCTCTGCAGTATCGCGACGTGGACCGTCGGCGATGATCCCGAGCAGATCGGGGAGCGAGATACGGAATGCCCCGGTTGCCAGCGAGAGCAACATCGTGACGCCGAGCAGGGCGGCGAGAAAAATCGCGACCGCCGGCAGACTGGTGCGTCGGGCGTCGGTCATGTGTCGCTACTGAAGGTGTCGAGGATTTCCGCCAAACGGGTGATGAGGTCACCAGTTCGCGGACCAAACGACAGTAGTAGGTCGTCGTCCACTGCAATCACCGCCCTCGAGCCCGCGGCGCGGGTGCTCGACACGCCGGGAAGTGCGAGCAAACCGTCGACTCCACCAACGGAGTCGAGACCCCGAGTCATCACCAGCAGGACATCGGGGTCGGCTTGCACGATTGCCTCGGCAGTGAGCGGTGTGAAGGCGGACAAACCATTGAAGGCTCCCACGTCGATCGCCCCGGTTGCCGCGATGATTTCATCGGCGCCAGATCCGGAACCGCCGAGGAGATAGACCGACGCGGTGCCGCGCACATAGAGAAAGGCCACACGGGGAACCGACGCATACGAACCGACCGCGGAGAGTGCTCCTTCAATGGAGCGTTGCGTGAGCGCCACGAGGTCCTCACCGGACTTTGGAACGCCGAGCGCTCGTGCGATCAGCGACACGCGACTTGGAAGTTCGGAGAGGGTCCACACCTCCGGCGCAATCACGACGGCGATACCCGCGCCGCGCAATTGTTGCAAGGCCTCCGGTGGACCGGTTCGCGTATCGCCGATCACCACGCTGGGACGCAACGAGAGAACGCTCTCTGCACTGATGTCGTGACCGTTGCTCACGTCCTCGACGTCGGCGAGTGCCGCCAGGGTGGTGGTCGCATCGCGACCGATGATCGAATCCTTCAACCCGAGTGACACGACGATTTCGGCAATCGCCTCGTTCAACACGATGATTCTGGAGGCGTCGGTGACTTCTACCACGACTCCGTCCGCACCGGTCACCGAGGATGGAAGATTCGGAACGTTGGTTTCGACCGTCGGAAGCGGGAAATCCTGCGACAGAATGAACCGTGCACCAGACTCGCTTTGCGATGCTCCGGTACCGCATCCCGATAGCCCCACGATGAGCAACGAACTCGCCAACCACGCCCGCCGCACCATCGGCTTCAAGGGTATGAGCGGCCTGCACCACCGACGAAGCCCGAACCTGAGACGTTGGTTACCCGTGGCGCTGCTCGCGTTGCTGAGCACCGGTTGCAGCACCAATTCCGAGGTTCACTCGACATCCATCGCAGATCCGACGACGACCACGATCCCCGAACAGGCGTCGGAAACCACGGCTTCGACCGTGGTGCAATCAAACAACGTCACCCCGACGTCACTCGGGCCCGACTCGAGTGCCGTTGTACCGACGACGACCGCGGCGATCTCCGTCTCACCGACGACCACCATCGTTGCTTCGACGGTGGTCGAAACAACGACGACGGTGAAGTTATCGGGTACACCGAACATTTCGGTTTCGCCGTCGAGCGGACTTGCAAAATCCGGAACACGGGTCGTGGTGCGCGGCACGGGATTCGACGTTTCGAAAGGCATCTATGTGATCGTGTGCAATCAAGCGGCGTGGACCGATGCTCGACGATGCGTGGGCGGTGTCAACATCGACGGAGCATCCCCGGTGTCCGAATGGGTGTCTTCGAATCCTCCTGGTTATGCCAAAGGTCTCACCGTCCCCTTCGCTCCGGACGGATCGTTCACCGTAACTTTGCTGGTGCGGGCGACCGACGAAGCCACCAATCTCATCGACTGTTCGAAGGAGCAGTGTGGTGTGGTGACGTTCGCCGATCACACCCGTCGCGATGATCGTTCGCAAGACGTGTTCGTGCCAATCAACTTCGGGTCGGGATCCTGAAATAATCCGACCCACAACCCCCAAAGGAATGTCATGAACTCGATTCGACGAATCACCGTTGCAATACTCTTCACTGCGATCGGATTCTCTCCGTTGGTGTCCATGTCACCGGCCTCGGCGGCGGTCAACGCGACCCTCAGTCAGCAAATCTCCCTCGTCGACGGCACCGTCGTTGCCGTGACGCTCTCGGGAATACCGTCCACCCAGGGGGTCTACGTTCAGCAGTGCTACAAGCCCCAAATCGGACTCCGCTCCGCGACCGGTCTCAAATGCAACGGCAGCCTGCAGCAGACCGACGTGATGCTGTGGGCCACCATGGATGCTGCTCGTGGATCACAATCCGCCGCGTCGCCGCTCAACTTCACGGTGCGAGAATCGGTCACCGTCGGTGGGGCAACGTACTCGTGCGGGGCATTCGATTGCTCCCTCTTCATTTATCGAGATCACCGCGGAATCAGCGACACCACGTTGGACACCATCGTGCCGCTGGTGTTTCTCGCGCAACAGGAGTTGAAAATGCGGTCGTTCGGACTCGCCAAGAATGGTGCATCCGTACGAGTCGGCGGAACGCTGAACCTGCAAACCACGTACATGGTGACCGAACAGGGTGTCGACGTGCGTGCGAAGAGTGCGACGCCGAAGGTGTGTACGGTGTCTCCAGGCAAGGTCACGACCGTCGTTCGGTTCATCGGCAAGGGCACATGCAACCTCTCCTTGAAGGCCAAGGGGGACGCAGTCTTCAAGGCGTTGAGCACGACGGTGTCGTACACGGTGGGTTGATCTGACCCCGCGAGGCCCGATCAGGCTCAGCCTTTCACGGCACCAGCGATGAGACCTCGTACGAAGTAGCGCTGCAGTCCGGCGAAAACTAGGAGTGGCACCACCATGGTGACGAAGGCGGCCGCCGTGAGCCGTTGCCACTCGTTGCCGCGGTTTCCGGCGAGTTCGACGAGCTTCACCGTCATTGGACCATTCTTTCCACCCGCGAACACGTAGCCCACGAGGTAATCGTTCCACGTCCAGAGGAATTGAAAGATGCCGAGGGATGCAAATGCTGGTACCGACAGAGGGGCGATGATACTCACGAAGATTCGCAAGTGGCTGGCACCATCGACGCGTGCCGCCTCGATCAATTCGCGGGGGAGCGAGGCGATGAAATTACGCAGGAGAAATACGGCGAGTGGTAGGCCGAAGCACGTATGCGCGATCCAAACGGTGACGACTGAGTTGTTGAGGTTCAGGTCGGGGAAGATTGGAATCGATCCGATGTGTGCGCCGGATGTGAACAGACGGAGTAGCGGTATGAGAGCCATCTGTAGCGGCACCACCATCAGACCGACCACGAGGGTGAACAGCCAGTCTCGACCTCGAAATGACATCCAAGAAAATGCGTATGCCGCCAACGCTGCAATCGTGATCGGAATGATTGTGCTCGGAATTGCGATCTCGACGGAGTTCCAAAAATACGTGCCCATCTGTCCGCCGGCAGATCGCGCTGCGAGGACGTCTCGGTAATTCTCCAAGGTCAACGAAGGGTTCGCAAAGAACGTCCACCAGCCGGTGGTCTTGATGTCCTTCTCGGGACGCCACGATGAGACGAAGAGCCCCAATGTCGGAACGGTCCACAGCACCACCAGTGTCCAGACAACGAATCTTCCCCAGCCCGTCGTCATGGATGCCACCACCTTGGTGCCGAGCGGTATCGACTTGTTCGGCTCCGATGGCGTGAGGGAACTGGTCATGTCAGTTGGCGACGTCCGCGGTGCGTTGTGCTCGACGATTGACGAGCACGATGGGTATGACGAGTAGGAAGAGCAGCGTCGCAAGAGCCGAACCAAATCCCTCGCGATTTTGAACGAAGTACGTCGCATAGAAGTCGTTACCGATGGTGCTCGTACGGAAGTTCCCCCCGGTCATGGCTTTCACGATGTCGAAGACTTTGAGTGCGACGATGACCGTGGTCGTCGACACGGTGACGATGGTCGAACGAATGTACGGGACGACGATCTGCCAGAAGATTTGGTTCCTGGAGGCTCCGTCAACGGTGGCGGCCTCGATCAGGGCGTCGGGAACGCCCTTGATGGCCGCGGAGAAGACGACCGTGGAGAACCCGGTCTGCACCCATATGAGCACGATGATCAAGAGCAGCGTGTTGATCGGCCACGCTTCGATCATCCAAAGTCGGTCACCGTTTCCACCCCAACTTGCGGGTAGTCCGGGAATGGCTTCGGTAATCGCATTGAGGAGTCCTACCTTGACCGGTGGACCCGCATAGATGAATTTCCAGATGATGCCTGCCCCTGCGAGCGAGATCGCCGTGGGAAGGAAGATCAGCGCCTTCGCGAGTGCCTCACCGCGCATGCGATCGGCATAACGGGCGATGACCAAACCCGCGTACGTGCTCACACTCGTGCCGACTACCACCCAGAGGACGTTGTTCACCAGGGTGTCGCGTTGGTTCTGGGCGGTGAAGATCTCACGGAAGTTGGCGAGACCAACCCACGGATTGCCCGCGGTGTCGCCGCGAAAACTGAAGTAGGCGGTGCGAACTGCGGGAATGACCAATCCGACGATGAGCAAGATGACGGCTGGTCCGACGAAGAGCACCACCTTGCTCGATTCCTGTAGACGTCGTGGGAGGTGATTCGACAGCCAATACAAGCCGAGCAATAGAGATACGAATGCAGAGATGCCGAGCACCACGGTGAGCAGTGCGGAGAGAACGTCACCCATGTCTTACTCCTGCCACATGCCGAGAATAGGGGAAAAGCAATGGGGCCGGGCTTTCGCCCGACCCCATCACTTCTTCAAAAGGCTCTGATCAACCGATCAGCTCTTCGGCCAAGAAGCCTCGATCTTGTCGAGCATGTCCTTGGTGCTGCCACCGACGATCCACGCTGTCGACTCGGTCCAGAACGAACCGGCGCCAACGGCACCAGGCATCATGTCGGAACCGTCGAAGCGGAATACGTCGGATGCGATGAGCAACTCGGCAAACTTGCGGTCGAGCTCGTCAGGAATGACCGAGGTGTCGAGACCCTTGTTCGCCGAGATCCACGAACCCTGAACGGCGCGCGCGTTTGCGTAGTCGCTGCTCGAGAGGAAGAGGATTGCGCTGACCACTGCGTCACGCAAGTTGGTTACTGCGAGCACTTCGCCACCACCGAGCATCGGCTTGATGCCGGCTGGGTCGACTGCGGGGAAATAGAAGGCATTGACGTCTCCGGCTTCACCCTTGACCGTGCCCTCAGGGAACTGGTTTCCGTAGAAGCTGGCCTGACGGTGCATGTAGCACGAACCGTCGAGAATTCCGAGACCACCCTCTTGGAACGAGGTCGTGGCAATCGACTTGACGCCACCATTGATGTAGGCCTCGTTCTTCAACACCTTGGCGACTTCATCCGCCACGGCGACGACCTTCGGGTCGTTGAACGGAATACCGTGGTTGACCCACTGGTCGTACACGTCGGCTCCGTTGACGCGGAGCATGACGTCCTCGAACCAGTCGGTGACGACCCAACCCGTTGCGCCACCCGACTCGATTCCGGCGCACCATGGCTTACCACCATCGGCGACGATCTTGTCGGAGAGGGCGAGGAGGTCGGCCCACGACTGAGGAATTTCGTATCCCTTGTCGGCGAACGATTTCGGGTTGTACCAGACGAGAGACTTCACGTTGGCACCGAACGGCGTTGCGAAGAACTTGCCGTCGACGGTTCCCAACTCCGGCCAACCGGCCGAGAAGTTCGCGGTCACGAAATCCTTCGCGGCGGCCGGCATCTCCAGGAGCTTGCCTGCACGAGCGAGGTCGGCCATCAAGCCGGGCTGCGGAATGACCGCGATGTCCGGAGCGTTGCCGCCATCGATACGGACCTTCAGCTGAGCCTCGAACTCTGCCGAGCCTTCATGCTGCACGTCGGCGCCGGTGCACTCTTCGAATGCCACGTAGGCAGTCTCGAGACGCTCGGCTTCGATGTCGCGAATCGACGAGAACATGGTGATGGTCTCGCCGGCGTATTGCTGTTCGCACGGAATCGCTCCGCCGACGAGCGAGGTGCCTGCTTCCGCAGTGGTTTCCTCGGTCGCGGTGGTGTCTTCCGTTGCTGTGTCGTCATCGCCACCGCAGGCTGCGGCGACGAGACCGAAGGCCAACAGCGCAGCTGCAGCCCTCTTCATATGGCGTTGTTTCATTGGGTCTCCCCCTGATGAATGGTGATATGGACTGGCGTCACAACCAGATGGCAGGTTCGGTGGCTGACGCTGTTCTCAGGCTAGGGGCTTCTCAACCGCACGAACCAACCAAGCGGAGGAGTTTTCTGGCACCGTGTTTCCAGCGATTGCAGCCCCCGACACCGAGGACAACACGTGGGAATAGACGCGGGAGGGCACTGCTGCAAGGCCAATGGTGGTCGGAAGTTCGATGTCGTCCCGGCCGAAATTGACCACCGCTAGGGCGTTTCCACGTTGGATGAGGAGAAGATCGCCAACTCGGGTGACCTCCATCTGGTTACCGGCGGCCACGAACAAAGAGCGAAGTGCGAGGGCCCGTCGGTAGAGGTGCAGCATGGAGGTTGGATCGGCTTCCTGAACCTCGACGGCGTAGTTTCCCCAGTCGGCTGGTTGGGGCAGCCACGACGGTGAATTCGTTGTGGAGAACCCCCACGAGTGCGCGGCCGTGCTGGTCCACGGCATCGGTACACGACAACCGTCCCGACCGAGTTGGGCCCCACGTGACCGAATGAAGAGCGGGTCCTCCCGACGCTCGGCAGGAAGATCAAGCACCTCCGGGAGTCCCAGTTCTTCCCCCATATAGAGGTATGTGCAGCCGGGCAGGGCGAGCATCATGAGGAGCGCTGCTCTGGCCCGTCGGTTGCCGAGATCGAGGTCGACGGGTGCCGTCGAGTTGAGGAGGTTGTTGCCGCTGTAGAACTCGTGGGCATCGGCTCGACCGAAGCGAGTGACCACTCGTTGCGCATCGTGGTTGTTCAGTGTCCACGTGAACGACTGTCCGGCGCGGCGCAAGGTGTCGTAGTTGTCGGTGATCGCCGACTCCATCGCGTGCGCATTCCAGGGTTCGAGCAACAGGTCGAAGGTGAATGACTGATGGAACGAGTCGCTGCCGATGTAGCGCAGCAGGTTCTCCGGTTTCCGTGGCGTGTATGCCTCCGACACCGAGACGAGTACACGCGAGTGCTGCTGCTGGTACTCGTCGAAGACCCTCCGCCACTGCGCGACGATGGGGAACAGCGACGGGTGGTTGACGGTGTGGCGATTGAACTGCCACGCGTCCGCGGGCAATGTTCCCATTGGAGCAGGAGTGGCATCGGGAAGACCGTCTTCCTTGCCCATCACGATGATGGCATCGACTCTGAATCCGTCGACACCACGATCGAACCAGAAACGGAACATCTCGCGAAAGTGGGTGACGACGTCGGGGTGATCGGCACGCAGGTCCGGTTGATGGGAGTCGAAGGTGTGGAGGTACCACTGACCCAACGATCCGTCAGGTTCGGTGATGCGCGACCACGCCGGGCCGCTGAAGATGGAGTTCCAGTCGTTCGGCGGCTCGTTGCCAGATTTGCCCTTGCCGTCGGCAAAGTAGAAGCGTTCGCGGGCAGCACTACCCCGGCCCGACGCAAGCGCTTCCTTGAACCAGACATGCTCGCTGCTGCAGTGGTTCGGAACGACGTCCATCATCACACGGATGCCGCGGGCATTGGCCTTGGAGACGAATTCGTCGAAGACGGCGAGCGTTCCGTACGCGGGCTCGATGTTGAAGTAGTCCGAGACGTCGTATCCGTGGTCGTGCTGCGGGGACGGATAGCAGGGATTCAACCAAATCCCGTCCACCCCGAGTCGTTCCAGATAGTCGAGCCGTTCGATGATTCCCCGCAGATCTCCCGCACCGTCGCCGTTGGCATCAGAAAACGAGCGAATGTACAGCTGATAGATCACCGCGTTTCGCCACCATTCGTTGCCTGGAGTGGTGTCGTCTACAACTCCGCGCATGACTCCACGATGCTACGACTGCAGGTCGCTCGCGTAACGCACCCCGAGTTGTCGGCGGATGTCATCCATGGTTCGGGCGTAGGCGAGCGTCTCGAAGTGCGTGAGGCGTGGGCTTTCGATGAAGCCTTGCTCGATACATCGGTGAACCTCGAAGACTTGGTGTCGCAAACCCTGCCCCCGCTCGTCGTGACGGAAGTATCGCGCGATTTCGCCGTGAATCCTGAGGTGATAGCCGGGTGGATGGTGCATCCTCGATTCGACTTTGATGCTGCCGAGTTCACCGATGATCGTTGCCGTGCACGGAGTGGCTTCCGCCGTGGTGCTGCGCAACGTCGCGGTCGCACCCGACGAGTAGGTGAGCACGTACGAGGCGTCGATGTCGACTCCTTGGTCGTTCAACACCCCCGTTGCCGTCACGGCGTCGTGTCCACCGAGGACGAATCGAGCAAAATGCAAGCAATAGATGCCGAGGTCGAGCAGGGCACCGCCGCCGAGGGCAGGGTCGTTCAAGCGGTGCGACGGCGTGGTGGGAGCGACGAAGCCGAAGTCGGCCGATACGTGTGTGATACGACCGAGTGGACGCGTGTCGAGGACCTCACCGAGCGATACGTACACCGGGAGGAACCTGCTCCAGATCGCCTCCATCAGGAAGCGACGCTCACCGCGTGCGGTGGCGATCATCGAGGCAGCCTCGACCTCGTTCAGTGCGAACGGTTTCTCGCACAACACGTGTTTCCCGGCACGAAGGAACATCTCCGAATCACTGCGGTGCCGGGAGTTCGGTGTGGCGACGTAGACGATGTCCACGTTCGGATCCGCAGCGAGGTGCTCGTAACTCGGATGGGCGACGACGATGTTTCGTCGCCTCGCGAATGCCTCCGCAGTAACGGCCGACCGCGAACAGACGGCCACCACTTCGGCGTCGGGCACCTGGCGGAGACCGTCGACGAAGTCGCTGGCGATTCGTCCGGTGCCGGCGATACCCCAACGTAACGTCACGTGTCTATGCTTGCCGACCATGCAGCCCCCCGTCGACGGTCGACGGGGCTCGCTCCGCGAGGTGGTTCGCCTATTTGGCTGGCTCGGAATGATCGGAGTCGGCGGTCCTGCCGCCCATATCGCGATGATGCGCCGTCGGGTGGTGCAACGCGATGCGTGGGTGAGCGACGATGACTTCGTCAGGTTGGTGGGGGCATGCTCGTTGGTGCCCGGACCGAATTCCACGGAGTTGGCAATGGCCCTCGGAGCACGTCGTGCCGGCTGGCGAGGCTTGTTGCTCGGAGGCGTTTCCTTCATCGTGCCTGCCGTCGTCATCGTGTGCTTCTTCTCGTGGCTGTACGAGGACGTGCTCACCAGCGGTGCAATCGCCGACCTTCGACGCTGGCTGGTTCCGGTCGTCGCAGCAATCGTGCTTGACGCGTTGTGCACGTTGCGAACCACCGCGGTGCGCGATGCGCGTGACGGTGTTGTGGTCGTGGCGACTCTCGCTGGTGCCGTGCTCGGTTTGCCGGAGTTGCTGGTATTGCTCGTCGTCGGCGGTGCTTCGATGCTGCTGCGCACCCCACCGCGTGTAATGGGAGTCTCGATGATCATTCCCTCGGTAGCGGTGGTCGTGCCGTCACTGTCGAAACTATTCCTCGTCTTCCTGCAGATTGGTTCGGTGATCTACGGCAGTGGCTACGTGTTGCTCGTGTTCCTCGACAGCGAGGTGGTGGCGCGCGGTTGGATCACCTCGGAGGTGTTGCTCGATGCAATCTCCGTCGGACAGTTCACACCTGGTCCGGTGTTCACGACCGCCACATTCATTGGCTGGCATATCGGTGGTGCGATGGGAGCCCTCGTCGCAACGTTGGGAATCTTCGGTCCGTCGTTCCTGTTCGCCACATTCATCGAACGAGTGGTCGACGTATCCAAGCGTTCACGAGCGTTTGCCGCCCTCCTCCGCGGCGTGTCGAGCGGTTCAATTGCGCTGATGGTGGTGGTGATGTGGCGGTTGGCTGACGAGGCGCTCACCGACTGGTGGGCGGGTGTGGTGTTCATTGCCGTGTTCTCGGCACTCCGCGCGCAAGCATTGCGTCGTCGGAGAATCGCCCAGCGCTGATCGACGGTTTCAGTTGGTGGTGCGCCAGCCGACTCCGTCGGGCCACCGTCCGACACCGCCGCGCTCGAGTTTCAAGCCGGTCAATTCGCGGCGGGTGTGTTGCGAGCGCCAGGTGAGCATGCGCTGAGCGAGCGGCAATACCCTCTCCGGATCGTGAATCGGCGTGCGCCAGGTGGGATCGACTGCGAGATCGAACGCGAGCCATTCGCCATTCCCGAATTGCACGTAGGCCACGGAGTCGTCGCACTGCACGCAGAGGTGCTGTCGTTCGAGACGCCGATCGGAGGGCCAATTCAGCGCCGCACCGTCGGCGTCGTCGGTGATGTAGATGTATCGCCAGTCGTACTCCCATGTGGCC
>SXPW01000013.1 GCA_005793785.1 Actinomycetota bacterium
GATTGTCGCCGGCGAAGGTGGTCAATCGTTCCGAAATCGGCAGTCCCTCGAAGGTGGACTCGGAGAACGGGTCGTTGTTTCCCGCCCGTAGGGCCTTTGCATACGCGCGCCGATCGGCGATGTATTGGTCGTACTCGGCGATCCACAATGGAACGATGGCCCGCCCCTTTTCGTCCGACGGCGTGTCGACGCGCAAATCATCGAGCATGTCGGCGAGCGTATCGGTCGCTGCATCCACCAGTGATGCCCGTGCGGCAAGTCCACCGTCGACGTCACCAATCAGGCGGTAGTCCGCGAGCGCCAGCCGCTCCGAGCGAGCGACCAGACAACGAGCGTCGGCTCGTTGCGTCCATTCGATGTCACCGATCTTGTTGATGGCCTCCTTCGAGGCGAAGAACAATGCGTACACCCACATGACCGCCAGTGCGGTGCAGATGAGTGCCAGAATGACCCGTGCAATTGATCGCATTCTGTCGGAGACGCTACCCGTGACCACATCGCCCAACCGTTTCGTCGCCGGACGAAGATTGTTGAAAGCGCTCGTGTCGTTTCATACCGGGTACTTCTTCGTGGCGGTGTCAGGAGCAGCCGTGTTCGCCACCGGAACCGTCGTGTCTTCGTTCGGCGTGAAACTCGTCATCGACGACGTCATCCTTCCCGCGTTCACCGATTCGGGAACCACGTTTTCGACCTGGCTCGTCACATCGCTCATCGTCATCATCATCGGTCTCGTTCGTGCGACCGGGGTGGTGGTTCGACGCTCGTACGCGGGCAAATTGCAGTGGGCCACCGCACGAACCATCTCCAACCGCGTGTTGCGCCACTTGATGAACCAGCCTCTCTCGTGGCATCGGGCGCGGATGACTGGTGATGTCGCCGCTCGCGCAGGCGTCGACACCGATGCGGCCGTAGGGATACTTGCACCCCTGCCGTTCTCCTCGTCGGTGGTGGTGCTGCTCGTCGTGGCGGGGACGTGGCTCGTCATCACCGACGTATGGCTGGGGCTCTTTGCCACGCTGCTCTTCCCGGTGATGCTGTTGATGAACGTGTTGTACCAGCGACGTGTCGACCGCTACTACCGCACCGCGCAGGACGAGCTTGGCGCGTTGTCGGAGGCTGCCCACGAGAGTTTCGACGGCGTGCTCGTGGTGAAGGCGTTCGGGGCGGAGGAACGAGAAACCGAGCGACTCGCCGTGATCTCACGACGACTTCGTACGGCGCGAACACAGGCGGTGAACCTGCGGTCGACCTTCGAGTCGATCATCGACGCGACACCGTCCTTGGTCAACATCTCGATCATCGCACTTGGTTCACTACGGATCAGGAGCGGTTCGATGACCGTTGGAGACTTGTCCGCGTTCGTCTACCTGTTCACGCTGGTGTCGCTGCCGCTGCGAATCGTGAGTTACGTTTTCTCCGAGTTGCCGCATTCGCTCAGCGGGTGGGAACGCGTCCAGGAGGTGCTACGGGAGCCGATGCGACCACAGCCGCGAGCTTCGGTTCAGCATTCATCGAGGCACATGGTGGAATTGCGACACGTGAGTGCTCGACATGATTCGACGGTCGACGTGCTCCGCGACGTGTCGCTGACGCTCGACCGTGGATCGACGTTGGCGGTGGTCGGCACAACGGGTGCCGGAAAAACCACGTTGCTCCATGTCATTGCGGGCTTGGTACCCGTCGGTTCGGGGTCCGTCGCCCTCGGCACCAAACGTGTTGGCTTGGTGTTCCAGGAGGCATTCCTCTTCGCCGAGTCGCTCCGGTACAACCTCACACTCGGCCGATCCATCCCCGATCATGAGATCGAGCTGGCGCTCGAGGTTTCGGCTTCTGCGGGATTCGTGCGGGAAATGGGTATCGGCTTGGATACCGAGCTGGGGGAGCGTGGCGTCAGCCTGAGTGGTGGTCAACGTCAGAGATTGGCCCTCGCGCGTGCATTAGCGATGGGAAGCGAGTTGCTCCTGCTCGATGACACCACGTCGGCGCTCGACCCTGCCACGGAGGAATCCGTCCTCGGAAACCTCGCGAACCTGCACGACAGGATGACCACCATCGTCGTCGCATCGCGACCCTCGACCATTGCCCTCGCCGACCATGTGGCCCTGATGGATTCGGGCCGCATCCTTGCAATGGGACGTCATGCAGACCTCTTGGGTACGCACGAGGGCTATCAAAGTCTCATCGCGGCGTTCGAGCACGATCGTCAAGAAGGCACGACGTGAGTCTGAACGACGACATCACGGAAGGCGTGCGCCGTCGCGGGGCAGTCGACACGATTCGTGCCGGAATCGAGCACGCCCCCGCGCTCGGTCGGGGGTTGTCGGTGACGTTCCTCCTTGCCTTGGTTGGCGCCATCGGCAGGGTGACCATCCCCGTGGTAATGCAACAGGCGATCGACAAGGGATTCATCGACGGAAACGTGCGGGTTGATTTCATCCTGCAGTTGTGTGGTGCGGCGGCACTAATCGTCCTCGCCGCCGCCGTGGCGCAGCGCGCAGCGGTATACCGACTGGGATCGTCCGCCGAGGAAGGTTTGTACGGATTACGAGTTCGACTCTTCGAACACATCCATCGTCTGAGTCTCGCCGATCACAACGAGGAACGTCGAGGGGCACTCGTGGCCAGGGTGACGAGCGATATCGAGACGCTCACCATGTTCTTTGCCTGGGGCGGACTGGCGTGGCTGCTCGATCTGTCGTTGATGTTCGTGGTTGCGTGCATGATGCTCGCGTACGACTGGGTGTTGTCGTTGGTCGCCTTCGGGGTCGTGGCTCCGCTCATTCTCGTCTTGCGTTTGGTCCAACAACGGCTCGTCGGTGCCTACGACCGGGTGCGAAGCAACAACTCGGGAATGCTGTCGACCATCAGCGAAACCGTCTCAGGTGTCGAAACGCTGCAGGCCTACGACGCAGTAGAACCCGCACTCGTCCGAGTGGAGGAGGCGACGGAACGGCGGTCACGAACGTCGATTCGCGCGGGCGTCATCGGCGCTTTCCTCTTCCCGTCTGGCGAGGTGTTCAGCGTCTTCACGGTGGTCGCAGTCGTGGGAATCGGAATCTGGCGGGGTGAGGCGGCAGGGCTCAGCGCAGGGGCGCTGGTCGGTTTCATGTTCCTCACGTACCGATTCCTCGAACCGATCGCCGAGTTCACCGAAGTCATCGATCAAACGCAAACAGCGGTTGCTGGGTTGCGCCGCGTGTTGGGAATCCTCGATACACCGATCGGTCCACCACCAGCCGTCAATCCCGTTGCGCTCCCGCCCGGACGTCTCGGTATCGCACTCTCCGAGGTGTCGTTTTCCTATGCACCGCGAGCGGAGGAAGAATCACCAAACCGCGTTCTTGAATCGCTTTCGCTCACGATTCAGCCGTCCCAACACGTCGCGCTCGTCGGCGAGTCCGGTTCGGGGAAAACGACGATCGCACGGTTGATTGCGCGGCTCGCCGATCCAACGTCGGGGCGTGTCACCATCGGTGCGGTCAATCTGAAGCACGTCGCCAACGAAGACCTGCGCCGTCGACTGACCGTCGTACCGCAAGAACCCTTCCTGTTCGCTGATTCGATCGCCTACAACCTGCGCTTCGCCGATCCAGAAGCAAGTGATTCCGACTTGTCTGGTGCGGTGTCACGGTTGGGACTCCAGGACTGGGTTGAGGCGTTGCCGAACGGTCTCGATACTGAAGTCGGTCAACGCGGACAAGCGCTCTCGGCCGGAGAACGGCAGATGGTTGCGCTCCTGCGCGCATCCCTCGTGAATCCCGACATCTTGATCCTGGATGAAGCGACGTCGTCGGTGGACGCCTTGACGGAGGTTCGACTCGCGCGCGCCCTGCAACACCTGGCCAAGGGTCGTACGACCATCTCGATCGCACACCGACTCTCGACCGCGGCCCGCGCCGATCGCGTGGTGGTCCTCGCCGATGGACGGGTGGTGGAGGACGGGTCCCACGAGGAATTGATGGCTCGTGACGGGGAGTATCGGAAGATGTACGACGCATGGCTGGCAGCAACCGCAACATGACGATTCGTCGCTCGGCTTGTCTGGTACCGATGGTGATGATGAGTGGATTGGTCTTCGGCTGTGGCGAGGTTTCGGTTGCGGATGCCTGCCTTCAGGGCAGTCTTTTCACCAACGCGCGAGCGCGGGTAGAACGCGCAGTGTCCGAGTTGGATCGAACGACGAGCCTCGAAGTGGAGGATGCCGTCGTCGCAATGGTCGATCAGGTGTCCGTCCTTCGCGAGGTGGCGCCGCGTGCTCTGCGTGACCCCCTCGGCGTCCTCCTCGCCGCCTATGGTCAACTTACGGTGGCGTTCGACGAGGTGGGTTGGGATCCCCTGGCTGCCGCCAACGACGCGGATGTCGATGCAGCACGCGCCGCGTTCGCCGAGGAGTCGGTGGTCGGAGCACTCGACAAGGTGCAGGAATTCCTCGTCGACCAATGCGAACAGGCCCGTGGCGCGGTAAATCCAGACTTTGCGTTGACGGGAACGACGCTGCCGAATCCCGTGGTGTCCGAGGAGCCGAGCCGCGATGCGAACGACGACCCAGTAGTTTCTGACGACGAACTTCGCTCCTTGGGATTCGCAATCGGTGAGTCGTATGGAGTTGCACTCACCGATGAAGAGGCGAAGTGCGTGGCAAGGGAACTAGGTGTGAACTTCGTCGGCGGAAGCGATGTCGATATCGACGACGAGGAATTCTTCGGGTTCGTACGGAGTGCGTTCGTCACGTGCGCCGTCGTGACGCCGCCTACCACGGCACCGAACAACTAGGGTGTCGGCGTGTTCATCACGCTCATTCGTCATGCCGAACCGGAGTGGGTGA
>SXPW01000014.1 GCA_005793785.1 Actinomycetota bacterium
ATCGGTCGGCAAGACCACCACGAAGGACCTCGCCGCCGCCGCGATCGGCTCGGCACTGCGAGTCGCCGCGAGTTCGCGCTCGTTCAACAACGACCAGGGCGTCCCGATCACCCTGTTGAACGCCCCCGACGACTGTGAAGCACTCGTGCTCGAAATGGGCATGCGCGGCCACGGCGAGATCACACGGCTCACCGAGGTGGGCAAGCCACACATCGGGGTGGTGACGGCGGTGGCCGAAGCCCACACCGCGCTGCTCGACAACCTCGACGGCATCGCCCGAGCCAAGGGTGAACTAGTGGAAGCACTCCCATCGAACGGTGTGGCGATTCTCAATGCCGACGACGAGCGTGTGCTGGAGATGCAGTCCAGAACGTCAGCACGAATCCTCACCTTCGGTGAATCACCGTCCGCCACCGTTCGAATCACCAAGGTGGATCTCGACCATCGCGCACACGCCACCGTGCACCTCGCAACACCGTGGGGTGAGGTGACGTTCGCGCTCCCGATCGCGGGTCGTCACAGCGCCAGTAACGCCGCCGCTGCAATCGCCGCCGCCGGGGCGTGTGATGTGGATGTCCGCGCCGCCGCGGAGGCGATTGCGGCTGCCCCGATGTCACCGAACCGCATGGACGTGCGCACCACCGAGCGCGGCGTCGTGTTGATCGACGACTGTTACAACGCGAATCCGAAATCCATGGCGGCGGCACTCGACACCCTCGGCTCCGTTCCCGCCAAGCGACGAGTGGCCTTCGTTGGAACCATGGCCGAATTGAAGGACCCGGAAATCGCGCACCGTGCCATCGCTGCATTGGCTCGTCGTCTGGAGGTCGAATTGGTTTCCGTCGACACCAATTTCTACGGTGGGGATGCGCTCACCCTGCAAGCCGCAATCGATCGGGTCTCGGAGTTCGGCGAGGGTGACGCCGTGTTGGTGAAGGGCTCGCGAGTTGCGGGATTGGAGCGTCTGGTTCAGGCCTTCGATTGAGTCGGCGCGACCCCGGTCGAGGGCACACGATCGTCGAGTGCGCGAGTGTTGCACCACCACGCCAACACGAGCGCCCACGCAGCACCCATGAACAACAACCATCTCGTGCCGTAACGATCCACCAACGGACCGAAGATGATGTTGCCGATCGGCACCGTGCCGCCGAACGACATGAACCACAGGGCCATGGTTCGCCCACGTTCGTGCGACGCGAGTCGGCCCTGCATGACCGTGCTCATCGCCGTGGTCGTGAAGAAGTACGACACACCGAGGGCGAATCCCGTGACGAACGCCGGTAGTGCGGAGCGTGACGCGGCGAATCCTGACATCGCGACCGCATTGGCGACGAACCCCCATCGAATCAGGACTCGCGAGTCGCGTCCAACGAACAGCGTTCCGAGCGCCAAGCCACCGAGGGCGGCACCCAACGCCCACGTGGCGTACAACCACTTGTACAACGCCGTCGAGTCGTCGATGCCAAAGTTCAATTCGGCGACCGCGGGAAACAAGCCGATGTAGGGCAACGAGATGAGCGAATACAACGCCAACGTGAGGATCAGACGACGCACCACCGGTCGGTCGCGCGCCACCCGGAAAGCGAAGGTGAACCGCTGCCAGCCACGAGTCGTGTCCCGCTGATGCGTCGGCACGACCGTTTGCCACAAGGCCCACACCACCAACAGGTAGGTGATGGCATTGAAGGAAAAGAAGTGCCATGCCTCCGCCCCGAACGGCGACAACACCGCCACCAGGATCGGACCAATGACTCGTGAGCCGTTGATGAGGGTGGAATTCAACGACATCGCGCCGGGCAGGTCGGCGGGTGGTACCAACGAGGGCAGCAGTGCCGACCACGCGGGCATGTTCAGTGCACCACCGATACCGACGCCAAGTTGGGCGAGGAAGATCGCCCAGATTGGTGCGTCAACCCGAGCCAAAGCGGCCAACACGATGGAGAACGTGAGCATCACCATCTGCATCGATGCCAGCCACTTGCGGCGATCGACCGCATCGGCGATGACCCCCGCCGGAATCGCCAACAGCAGCAACGGACCCATCTGCGCGAGGATCAGCAACGCGACGATCGATGCCTTGCCGGTGCGGTTGTAGATGTAGATCGGCAACACCACGTTCTGAATCCACGAACCGATGTTCGAGCCGAACGAGGCGACGAAGATCCGCCTGAACTGGGAATGCGAGAGGGCCGACCTGGCGCTCCCGGGTCGAAGGAGTGGCAGTTCGCCGGTTTCGGTGGCGAGAGGAGAACTATCAGTCATGGGCGAACCGCAACCTTCTAACCTAGGTCGGTGATGACGCAGCGAAACGGTTCGGATGCGACGATTGCGTCACAGGAGCGCGTCACCAACGACTCCTGCTCGACCCGATTCGCGATCTTCACGGAGTGTCCGCAGTGCGGTCACGCACTGCACGCCGAACACGCGCACTACAAATGCGCCGGTTGCGGTTGGCGCGACAGTTGCTGCGACTAGAGCAGCAAGTCTGCGTACATCTGCAGGAACGAGGCGGGTCCGCCGACCAGGAACGTGGTCACGGCGGTCTCCTTCCACTTGGGTAGTTCGCCCTTGATCTTGTCGAGGGGACCCACGAGTGCGACATCCTCCACCATCTCCAATGGAATGAGCGCGGCAGCCTCTTTCTTCTTGCCCTGCAAGTACAACTCCTGCACCTGGTTGGCGATGTGTTCCCAACCCATGCGAGCAAACACCTCGAAGTGGAAGTTCGCACCCTTGGCGCCCATGCCACCGGCATACAACGCGACGAAGGGACGGATCATGTCGGCACACTTCTCGACGTCGTCACCCGGTATCACGAATAGCGAAGCCACCACCTCGAACGACTCACGCTTCTTCGGATCGCCCGATTTGGCGAAACCCTCGTCCATGCATCGGCGGTAGTGCGCATCGTCCTTGGGCGAGTAGAACAACGGCAGCCAGCCTTCGCAGATCTCGGCGGACAGTGCCACGTTCTTCGGACCCTCGGCCGCGAGGTAGATCGGAATCTCCTTGCGGAACGGATGAATGGTGCTCTTCAGGGGTTTGCCGAGATTCGACCCACCCCGCAACGGGAGGTCGTAGAACTCACCATGATGTTCGAGTGGCGCCTCGCGTCGCACGATGTTGCGCACGATGTCGATGTATTCACGGGTGCGAGCCAACGGCTTGGGGTAGGGCTGGCCGTACCAACCCTCGACCACCTGGGGCCCCGAAGCACCGAGGCCGAGGATCATCCGTCCGTTCGACAGGTGGTCGAGCGTCATCGCCGACATCGCCGTTGCGGCGGGAGTGCGGGCACTCATCTGCATGATTCCCGTGCCGAGCTGAATCCGTGTGGTGTGCGACCCCCACCAGGCCAACGGCGACAGTGCGTCGCTCCCGTACGCCTCGGCGGTCCACAACGAATGGAAGCCGAGTTTGTCGGCCTCCTTCACCGCTTCCAACACTCCCGCGGGCGGACCCGAGCCCCAGTATCCGGTGGTGTAGCCGAGTTTCGTCATGCCGTCAGTTTGTCACGCGCAACGTCGAGTCGGCGGATTGGAGCAGATTCGTCGGC
>SXPW01000130.1 GCA_005793785.1 Actinomycetota bacterium
GCCACGGCAAAGTAGCCCATCAACATCGCTACGGTATGCGCGACGTCGAAGCCTCGCTACCAATTGATGCAGACACGATCTATCGCATTTATTCGATGACCAAACCCGTCACGTCTGTGGCGCTCATGATGCTGGTCGAGGAGGGCAAGTTATTGCTCACCGATCGAGTCAGCAAGTTCATCCCCAGTTTCGGCTCCACTCGAGTGTGGCGCGGGGGATCGGTCATGAAGCCGGTGACCGAACCCATCACCGAGCCGATGCTGGTGTGGCACCTTCTTACGCACACCGCAGGGCTCACCTACGGATTCCTGTACCAATCCCCGGTGGACGACATCTACCGTCGTACCGGATACGAATGGGGGGCACCACGCGGTACCACGCTCGAACAGGCATGCGACGCATGGGCGTCGATGCCGTTGCTCTTTCAACCGGGCACCGAGTGGAACTACAGCGTCGCAACCGACGTGGTCGGTCGGATCGTCGAGGTGGCGTCGGGACAGACCCTCGACGAGTTCTTCGCGCAACGAATCTTCGCACCGCTCGGAATGCGGGACACGGCATTCTTCGCAGACGAGAGCAGAGCGAAACGACTCGCCGCGTTGTACCAACCCGATCCCGCGACTCGACTCGCCAAGCGGCTCGACACGATGGGTAAGGCGGCGTTGCACCGTCCGGCGATGTTCGGTGGTGGCGGCGGGCTCGTTTCCACGGCGCATGATTACCACCGGTTCATGATGATGTTGGCCCACGGTGGGGAACTCGACGGTGTACGAATCCTCTCACCGCGCACCGTCGACCTCATGACGATGAATCATCTGCCCGGCGGTGCCGACATCACCGCGTTCGGTCGCCCGATCGACCTCGAAAACGCGGAGGACGGATTCGGATTCGGGCTCGGCTTCAGCGTGCTCGTGAATCCGCCAGCGGCAAAACTGCACGGTTCGCTGGGGGACTTCGGTTGGGGTGGTGCTGCCAGCACCACGTTCTGGATCGATCGCACGATGGGGCTCACCGGGGCGTTCTACACGCAACTCCTGCCGTCGAGTACGTGGCCACTGCGGCCGTATCTGAAGAACCTGGTGTATCAAGCACTCGTGGAGTAGCCACGAGCGTCGCGGCAACTACGACGCCCGGGTGAATGCTTCCGGTTCGTCGATGATCAATCCGAAATCATCTACCGAGGATTCCACTTCGCGTTCGTGGAAGGCGCTCACGTATCGCCAGCGATGTGCATCGAGCCGGGCAAAGGTGCGCTGACGTGGGACCACCTCGAGCGTCTCCACGTTGACGGAGGCAACGTTGACGTTTGCGCCATGAAGATCGAGCAACGGCAGACGTTTGATGATGATCGAAGAGGTGAACGGGCTCATCCGCAGTTCGATATCGCTGCAACCGTCTAGATCGGTACGGTGCGCACCGTTGACTTCTCCCCACCGTCCGGAGCGGTCGCGACCGAGCCACAGGTCCGGTTCGTCCATGTCCCTGAACAACATGAATTGCTGCACGACCAGCGTTGCCGAATATCTCAGCACGAATTGAGCCCGGTCGGTGCCAAGGGTGCCTTGTGCGGTCCACCCTTCGTTCTCGTAACGGATTTCGAGGGTGCTCGTCGAACCGTCGGCAACGTTCCACCTCAACGACAGTGGTGCCTGCGGGAACGGTGCGAACGTGGCCACAGCACAGCCTCGCATGAGGTTGGTGTCACGCCACCGACGGATCGGAAGTTCGTCGGCGCGTCGCGGGCCCGATACCGTCCAAGTCGTGATCCCACTCGGTGATGCGCAGCGACGAGTCCTCGACGGTGTGGCGCGATTGGCACCTCGGCCGGTGTCCTGCGAGGCGATGTCAGGACTGGTGCTCGCGCAGGACGTGGTGGCGGGCGAGAACGTTCCGCCATTTGCAAACACCGCCGTCGACGGGTTCGCCGTACACGCGAGTGATGTCGCAGTGGTTCCAGTCGATCTCCGCGTCATCGGCACCCTGGCTGCCGGTGACGGGACCCAGTGGAATGTGGGAGCGGGTGAGGCGTTACGAATCATGACGGGTGCTCCGATGCCCGACGGTGCCGATGCGGTGGTGATGGTGGAGGATTGTGGGCAGCCGAATGCCGGGACGGTGACGGTCAATCGTTCCGTGGTGGTCGGCACCGCGGTGCGACCGATTGGTGACGACGTGCGCGCCGGCGAGGTGGTGTTCTCGGCGGGAACACTCTTGGGAGCAGCCGGTGCCGGTGTGCTGAGCAGTATCAATGCCCGAGAAGTGCTCGCGTACCCGCGTGCAAAGGTTGCGCTGTTGTCGACCGGCGACGAGTTGATCACCGACGGCTCCCGACTCGAGCGCGGACAGATTCGGGAGAGCAACCTCACCATGCTCGAGATCCTCATCTCGGGCGCACAGTGTGATGTCACGAATCTCGGTGTCATCGCCGATGACGAAGCATTGCTCGAGCGAACCTTGCTGCACGCGGCAAGCACGCACGACGCAATCGTTACCAGCGGGGGCGTGAGCATGGGCGATTTCGACGTGGTGAAGGCGGTGCTGTCCCGCATCGCCGACATGCAATGGATGCAGATGGCGATAAAGCCGGCGAAACCGTTCGCCTTTGGATTGCTCGGTGGTTCCGGTCGGAGCGTTCCCGTATTCGGCTTGCCGGGCAACCCGGTGTCGTCGATGATCAGTTTCGAGCTCCTCGCACGTCCCGCCCTACGCAAGATGATGGGTCATACGCAGGATCTGTTGCGTCCCACCATCCCTGCGATTACCGACGCCCCACTACGACGCAAGCCGGACGGCAAGATGCACATCATGCGCGTGTTCGGTCGGTTCGAATCCGATGGTCGCCTCCATGTTCGCGACACCGGCCCACAGGGCAGTCACCAACTCGCCGCCACGGCAGCAGCGAACGGATTGGCGTTGGTACCCGACGGCACCGGTGTGGATGCGGGAGACCGCGTGGACGTGCTCTGGCTCGCCTGACGAGCCAACTCTCGTTGGACATAGGCTTTCGCCATGTTGGGTCACGGGCAGACGAACGCCGTTCGGTCGACCAACGCACGACCGCACTTGGTCGATTCCTTCGGGCGAAGCGTGCGAGATCTGCGGATTTCCGTCACCGATCGCTGCAATTTCCGATGCACGTACTGCATGCCGGAAGAAGGCATGACCTGGCTGCCGCGGGCCGATGTACTCACCTACGAGGAAATCGCTCGTGTTGCGCGGGTGTGCGTCGAACGCTTCGGGGTCGACGGCGTCCGACTGACGGGTGGTGAACCGACGGTGCGCGCCCACCTGTCGGTGCTCATCGAGAAACTCGCCGGACTCGTCGTGCCCGCCACGGCCGATTCGCCGCGGGCCGGCCAGCCGATCGACCTGGCACTCACCACGAATGGAGCAACACTCGCCCTCATCGCCGACGATCTCAAGCGGGCCGGACTGCAGCGAATCAACATCAGCCTCGACACACTCGACCGAGAAAAGTTTCGACACATCACCAAGCGAGACGAACTCGACTCCGTGCTCGAAGGCATTGCTGCGGCGCGGTCGGTCGGATTCGCCCCGGTCAAGGTGAATGCCGTCGTTCAGCGAGGAGTGAACGACGACGAAATCATCACCCTGGCTGCGTATGGTCGTGATCACGACGTGGAGGTGCGGTTCATCGAGTTCATGCCTCTCGACGCGCAAGGTCATTGGCTCACCGATGCCGTGGTCGGCCAGGACGAGATCGTCTCCACGATCCATGCCGTCTTTCCGCTCGAGCAGGTGCCGAGCAGGGGAGCCGCACCCGCCGACCGATGGCGCTATCTCGACGGTCGGGGCAGCGTCGGCGTGATTCCCACGGTAACCAAACCGTTCTGCGGCGACTGCGACCGCGTGCGGTTGACCGCCGATGGTCAATTTCGCACGTGTCTGTTTGCAACGGACGAGTTCGACGTTCGAGCGTTGCTACGTGGCGGCGCCAGCGACGACGACCTCGAGTCGTTGTTGCGTCGCGCGGTGGGCGAGAAGTGGGCCGGACACGCCATCGGACAGGTGACGTTCGTGCGACCGCGTCGGTCGATGAGTCAAATCGGAGGATGAACATGGCACGACGATCAACGGGAACGAATCATGTCTGACGCGCAGTTCTCGCACCTCGACCCACTCGGTCGAGCGCGCATGGTGGACGTGACACCCAAGGAACCAACGCACCGCCGCGCCGTGGCTCGGTGCAAGGTGTTCATGCAGGCTGCAACGACTGCGGCAATCGCCAATCGGGAAGTGAAGAAGGGAGACGTCCTCGCCGTGGCGCGCGTCGCAGGAATCCAAGCCGCCAAGCGGACCAGTGACATGATTCCGCTGTGTCATCCCTTGTTGATCGGCGCGGTGACCATCAACTTCGAGATCGGTGACACCTTCGTGGCCGTGGAGTGTCATGTCGACACCATCGATCGCACGGGGGTGGAGATGGAGGCCCTGCACGCATGCTCCGTCGCCGCACTCACCATTTACGACATGTGCAAAAGTGCCGATCGGGAGATGGTCATCGGGGACCTCACCCTGTGGGAGAAGTCCGGCGGGCGCCAAGGCTCCTATCGCCGCGCCGAGCCATAGTCCAACCGACGCACGCCTTCGGGTAGCGGGCAGACCGTTGGGCCGGCTCGGAGCCATTGCCGACAGGGTTGGCAGGGCCCCCTACCTGTCACGAAATCGTCATAGACTGACGGGCACCGTATGGGCAACCTCATCCTGTTGATCGTCGCCGCCGCCTGGGCGGCCGTGTTGGTGCCACCCCTGGTGCGTTCTCGACTCCGTAACTCGCCCACCTCCTCGGTCACCCAATTCCGCCGGCAGCTCACCTCCTTGCAGCGGGATGGACGCCCCATTCCGCGGGTAGGCCAGGTTCCCTTCGGGACGTCTCGGGCACCCCTGCGTGACGTTGCCCGACCCTTTGCGCCAGCGGCTCGTGCGATGGGACGGCCGCTGCGCCAGGTGGGTCATGCCACGTCGTCGGTGGTTCGACCGCATGGAACCCGTCAACATGCCCGATTCGAGGGGGAGTATTTCGAGCGTGAAATGACCCGTCGCCGTCGGCTCAACTGGCTGTACGGTCTGGTGGGCACTGCTGGCGTGTCATTGTTGTTGGCGCTGGCAATGCGCGAAATCTTCTTCGTGTGGACGTTCACGGTCAGTGCGATTGCAACGGCCGCATATTGCTATGTGTTGGTGCAGTGGCGCGTGAAGCGAGACCACGAGCGGTATCGCCGCCAATTCCGCCGCGTCGCCTGAGCCGTTGGCGGTAGCGTAAGCGCCCGCGGGGCTGTAGCTCAGTTGGTAGA
>SXPW01000015.1 GCA_005793785.1 Actinomycetota bacterium
AAAAACGTCGTTCATGTCGCCACGGATGCGGGCAACCGTTTCGTCGCGAACGGTGATCTCGAGTCCGCAGCCGGCCTCACACAGCGGACAGGTGCGAATAGCGATGCGCTCGGTCATCGTGTCACCGCTTCTTGCGCGGCTTGGCCGCAGTTCGTTTTTCGAGCATGGTGATTTCTCGTTTGAAGTCGGAGGCTTCGTCGAAGCCTTTGTACACGCTGGCGAAGCGAAGGTATGCGACCTCATCCAATTTGCGCAAGCGTTCGAGCACCGCCTGTCCGACTTGGGAACTCGTCACGTCGCCACCAGTCAAGCGCATGGCGTCCTCCACTTGCTCGGCCAATTCGGTGAGATTCTCGGGCGTGACGGGTCGACCCTTGGTGGCGGATTCCAAACCCATCACGATCTTGCTGCGGTCGAACGGCTCCTTGTCACCACTGCGTTTCAAAACGTACACCGGGAGTTCATCGATGCGCTCGTAGGTGGTGAACCGGGTGTCGCACTTGAGACACTGCCGGCGGCGGCGCACGGCGGCGCCGTCCTCGGCAGCCCGCGAGTCGAGGACTCGCGAGTCATCATGACCGCAACTGGGGCATCGCACGCTGCGCCAAGAGTAGTGGCGCGACGACCTCCCCCATTCAGGGGATGCGGACGAGTTGACCGCTCGAGATCGCCGTGCCGTTCAGCCGGACGAGCTCGTCGACCACTTCGGTGATGCTCGCATTCGGTGCGATGCGCTCGCCAATCGACCACAAGGTGTCGCCTGGTTGGGCAACGATGTACTTGGGGGTCATGTTGCGTCCGGTGGAGTCGACCGCGGTGGCGCTTGAACCAAAGAGCGAAAACACGCTGATGATGGCGGCCAGCGCGATGGCGATCATCGTGACGATGACCCCCGTACGACGGCGTCGATACACGCGGCGGATCTCCCGCGTTCGCGCAGCCTGGTGAATGACCTCGCGACGCGACTTCACACTCGACGTGGAGGCACGAGGCGCACGACGACGGGTGGTGGGCTGGAGTTGTCCAGCAAGAACGATGGTGGCCATGGGGGATTCCTTTCGGGTGGGTGGTGGGGCGAACAGGTGTTCTCCCCTCGGCTTCCACCATAGCGAACGGGTGTTCGTAGTGCAACCCCCCGCGAAACCCAAGCCCCACAAGGGTTTGCGAGGAGTTGGGGGATTCTACGAACATGTGTTTGACCTTGGGGGCGAACAGGCGTACGCTTGTGCACATGACTGCAGACAACACCAATCCCATCTCCCGACTCGGCGATCGCCAACGCAAGATCCTCGTGTACATCGACCAGTGCATGCGCGAACGTGGATATCCACCGTCGGTTCGCGAGATCGGCGAGGCCGTCGGACTTTCCTCCTCCGCCACCGTGCACAACCACCTGGCCAACCTGCAGGAACTCGGGTACCTGCGCCGCGACCCGACCAAGCCACGCGCCATCGAGGTGCGCTACGACGCATCCTCCGGAGTCACCATGGAGCGACGCCCCGCGAAATACATCCCGCTCGTTGGCGAGGTCGCTGCCGGTGTCAACGTGCTCGCCCAGGAAAACGTGGAAGACCTCGTGCCACTGCCGATGGACTTCACGGGTGACGGCGAACTCTTCATGTTGAAGGTACGCGGCGAGTCGATGATCGAAGCCGGCATTCTCTACGGCGACTTCGTCGTCTGTCGCCAACAGAACGTCGCGAGAAACGGCGATGTCGTGGTGGTCGGAATCCCCGGTGACGAAGCAACGGTGAAAACCTTCAAGCGCGATGGCAACAAGGTGGTGCTCGTGCCGTCGAATGCGTCGATGCAACCGATGGTGTTCGACCCGTCCGACGTCTCCATCTTCGGCAAAGTGGTGACCGTGCTGCGAAGGCTGTAAGCCGAAGCAGCACCACCAAGACCTGCTGCGAAGGCTGTAAGCCGAAGCAGCACCATCAACACCTGCTGCGAAGGCTGTAAGCCGAAGCAGTTAACGGAGTCGCTTGGCCAGTAATTCGATCCGGTCGTCGGGCTGGACCACCGCAACGCGCACGTTGTTGGCACCGCCCGCACCATAGAAATCCCCCGGGCTCACGAGCGCTCCCCCGTCACGCGCCAACCGCTCGGCGAATGACCAGCCATCGCCCGCGTCGAACCACAGATAAAAACCGCCGGCTGGCTGCGAGATCGAAAGACCGGACCATCCCGACAGGATCTCCGCCGTGCGGGCGAGCCGACGTGAGTACACCTCCCGTTGGGTTGCAACGTGTGCGTCGTCGTTCAACGCCACCACTCCGGCCGCCTGCGCGGGTCCGGGCACCATCATGCCCACGTGCTTGCGCACCTCCTTCAAGTAGTCCACAATCTCCCGGTCGCCGGCGTAGAACGCCACGCGTACGCCAGCCAAGTTCGACCGCTTGGAGAGCGAGTGCAGTGCGACGACGCCCTCCAAACCGTGCTGCAAGATGGTCTCGCCCTTACGACTCCACGTGAACTCCACGTAGCACTCGTCGCTGAACACCGGCACGCCGTTGCTGCGACCCCAGGTGGCGGCTGCGGCCAGGTCGTCGAGCGCACCGGTCGGATTGCTCGGTGAATTCACCCACAACATGAGTGCGCGCGCCGCATCGGCGGCACTGATTGCCGACAAGTCGAGCCCGCCGCTCGTGTTCATTGGCACCGGCACGGCACGGCATCCTGCGAGTGTCGCACCCATTTCGTACGTGGGATACGCAACGGCCGGGAAGAGCACGGTGTCGCGGTCTGGCCGGCGCAGTTTCATGTACTGCGGTGTGCTGGCGACGAATTCCTTGGATCCGACGCAGGCGGCAATCTGGGTGACCGGCACGTCGATGGCGAAACGTCGGCGCATCCACTCACTCGCGGCTGAACGCAGCGGTGCTGAGCCGATGCTGGCGGGATAGCCGCGCTCGGTGTTCGACGACGAGAGCGCCGCCACCACCGCGGGGGTCGGTGCATCGCAGGGCGTGCCGATGGAGAGGTCGATCACTCCACCGTCGTGTTTGGCCGCAAACGTGGCGAGCGCGTCGAGTCGGTCGTACGGATACGGCGGCGGTACGAACGGTTGGGCGGTCATGCGGAGTGCGTGACGGTGAGTGGAACGGTCATTGGACGACAAATTCTGTCAGGCGCCCGCGCGATGCGTCGGCCAGTCGAGCCCTGACCCGAATCCCGCCGTCCTCATGGGACGTGGACACCACTTCACCCTCGCGATGCAACGACGCCATCACGTCGCCGCGCTCGTACGGAACCAGCAGTTCCACGACTGCAGTCAGCGAACGAACGCGATCCGAGATGGTGCGCAAGAGATCGTCGATCCCCTCGCCGGTCACGGCTGAGATGGCCACCGATCCCGGATGGTCGTACACCAGTCGCTTGGCGGCATCGTGGTCGGCATCAGCCTTGTTGAACACCAGTAGTTCAGGGACGCGATCGGCGGAAATCTCACCGAGCACCTCGCGCACCGCGGTGATTTGTCCGAGTGGATCGACCGCACTCGAGTCCACCACGTGCACCAACAAATCGCTGCGCGTGGCCACCTCGAGCGTGCTCTTGAACGCCTCGATCAGCGTGTGCGGAAGGCGACGGATGAAGCCGACCGTGTCGGTGAGCAGCACGGGCTCACCTCCCGGCAACGACAATCGTCGCGTGGTCGGATCGAGCGTGGCGAACAGTCGATTCTCCACGAGGACGCCGGCGTCGGTGAGACGATTCAGCAGCGTCGATTTTCCGGCGTTGGTGTAGCCGACGATGGTCACGTTCGCAAGGCCGCTACGCGAACGGCCCTTTCGTTGTTCGTCGCGGGTACGTTGCAGTTCGCGTAGTTCGCGTTCCAACTTGGCGATGCGGTCGTTGATCCGTCGTCGGTCGGTTTCGAGTTTCGTCTCGCCCGGTCCACGCGTGCCGATACCGCCACCCTGTTGCGTGAGACCCGCACTTGCTCCACGCCGAATTCGAGGCAACCGGTATCGCATCAGCGCCAACTCCACCTGCGCCTTGCCCTCGAGTGTGTGGCTGTTCTGGGCGAAGATGTCGAGAATCACCGCGGTGCGGTCGATTGCGGTACGGCCGAGCGTCTTTTCCAGGTTGTACTGCTGGGCTGGTGCCAATTCGTTGTCGAACACCACGGTGTCGGCGTCGACGGCAAGGCAGGTCGCCTTCAACTCCTCCACCTTGCCCTTGCCGATGAATGACGCCGGGTCGGGCTTGTGTCGACGTTGCGTGAGTCGGGCCACGACGTCGGCACCTGCGGTGTCCACCAAGCGTTCGAGTTCGTCCAAACTTTCGTTGGTGTCGTCGTCATCGCGACCCTCGAGTGTCACACCGACGAGCACGATCTTCTCCCGAATCGTGCGTTCGATGAGCGTGCGACCGAGTGCCTCCTGGTACGGCGACGTCACGAGGAGATTCCCATGGCGGCGGTCAGCGACACTTCGTGCGCACCGACGTGTTTGGCTGGTCCGGTGAGCGTCACGCGACCGCGCGACGGTGCATGGACGGTGACGGTCGCGTCACCACCTGGCATGTGTACCACCACTTCGGTGCGATCATTGCCGGCTGGCACGAGCCCCCACCACAAGGCCGCCCACGCGCTCGCACAGGCACCGGTACCGCAGGCCTTCGTGATACCTGCTCCACGTTCGTGCACCCGCATGGTGATGGCGTGCGGCTCCGGGCCGGGGGCGATCACCTCGAGGTTCACCTGCGGGACTTGCAGTCCGAGGTGCAGGATGTCGACCACGTTCACGTCGTCCACCCCCACGACGGTGTGCGGGTTACCCACCGACACGTGCATCACCGGGCGATCCGGATGTGCACCGACTGCCGCCCAACCCTCCGGGGCAGTGATGGTGGTGATCTCACCCATGTCGATGCTCGCCACGACCGAGTCACCGTCGCGTTCTCCGACGGTCACGTCGCGAATTCCGGCATCGGTGTGCAATCGATACGTGCGTTCGCCCCGCGCCGCATCGGCACGGAACAACGCATGGGCGAAACATCGGGCACCGTTGCCGCTCATTTCGGCGCTCGAGCCGTCACTGTTGAACAAGCGCATGCGAACGTTGACGTCGTCCATTCGATCCAGCAGCAGCAGACCGTCGGCGCCAATCCCCGTTCGTCGATTGCACCATGCCCGCGCCGCGACGGGCCAGTCGATGGATTGCGGGTCACGCAGTGTTGGTCCCGTTGAGTCGCCCTGGGAGCGAACGTCGCCGAGGTCGAGCACGAGAAAATCGTTGCCCCAGGCATCGAACTTGTTGACTCGCATCAGCGTTCCTCGTCCATATGCCTATCGCAGGTGCCCGAGAACCCGCGGCGCCACCTCCGCGACGGGATCGTGGGACACGGTCACCCACTCGATCCGTGGGTCACGGCGGAACCACCGTTCCTGTCGCACGGCGAACTGGCGCGTATGCAACACGATCTGGGAGACGGCCTCGTCGAGCGATGTTTCGCCCGCAAGATGCGCGAGGAGTTCGCGGTAGCCGAGCGCTTGGCGGGCTTCCTTCGACAACGAATATTTCTCCGACAACAACCGCACCTCGTCGAGCAGTCCGCTCGCCATCATCGCATGGACACGGCGTTCGATACGTTGCGACAGCGTGTCGCGCGACCAGACGATGCCAATTTGTCGCACTTCGCTGGGTGGATACGCGCCGGTGCCGGGCCCGAACGACGAGAACGGTCGACCACTCCCGATGCACACCTCAAGCGCCCGCTCGATGCGGCGGCGATTCGACTTGTCCGAGCGTGACGCCGCGACCGGATCGAGTTCGTTCAATCGCGCATAGAGAACCGCCACGTCCGGCTCGGCTTGCAGCTCGGCTCGGACTTCCGGCCATTCACCGGGCAACTGCAGGTCGTCGATCACCGCCGTGAGATACAAGCCAGTTCCGGCCACGAAAATCGCCGATGCTCCGGATTGGGCGATGTGCTCGCGAGCGGTTGCCGCGTGCACTTTGTAGTCCGCCACGGTGAACCGTTCATCGGGATCGACGAGGTCCACACCATGGTGCGGCACCGTGGCGCGGTCGGCGAGCGTCGGCTTCGCGGTTCCGATGTCCATCTCGCGGTACACCTGCATGGCGTCGACCGCAACGATGTGTGCACCCGTCTCACGTGCCACGGCCATCGCCACGTCGCTCTTCCCGCTCGCCGTCGGGGCAACGATCGCGATTTGTTGCATGCCTATGCCGAGGTGACGGCAATCCGGGTGCGATGCACGGGCAACGCGGTTACTTCGACGAACCGACCAGCCAGGTGGAAGCGGGCCGCGTCGACGATCTCGACCCGCGCATAGGTTCCGACTCGCAACTGTTCGTCGGACGAGAAGTGCACCAATTTGTTCTGGCGCGTGCGTCCGGTGAGGTGCGCCGGATTGCGTTTGCTGTTGCCTTCCACCACGACTTCCTCGATTCGACCGATGCGCCCCCGATGCTTGAGCACGGCACTGCGATCGAGCACCACCTTCAATCGCTCGTACCGCTCGCCAACCTCGGCAGGGTCGCAGAAATCGTCCACCATGGCGGCGGCGGCAGTGCCTTCGCGGGGCGAGAAGATGAAGAGGTAGGCCGAGTCGAATTCTGCGGCGGCGGCAACCTCCATCGTTCGCTGGAAATCGCCCTCGGTTTCGCCCGGGAATCCCACGATGATGTCGGTGGTGACCGCCAGGTCGGGAATGGTCCGGCGCGCCTCCGCCAACCGGTCGAGGTAACGCTCGGCCGTGTAGCCACGATGCATCGCCGCGAGTACGCGGTCACTCCCCGCCTGCAACGGGTAGTGCAGGTGCTCGCACACCGCCGCGGTTTCTGCCATTGCCAGCAGCGTGTCCTCGCGCATGTCCTTGGGGTGGGGGCTCATGTAGCGCACCCGCCGCACCCCGGGAACCGCGCCGACCTCGCGCAAGAGGGCTGCGAATTGCGGTGCGATTCGCACGGTGTCGTCACCTGCTCGCCGACTGGCCAGAGCCAGGTCGCGTCCGTAGGAGTTCACGTTTTGGCCGAGGAGGAAGATCTCCGTCACGCCACCGGCCGCAAGGGAGCGAACTTCACCCAGAACGTCGTCGATCGGTCGACTGATTTCCTTTCCCCGAACGGCCGGGACGATGCAGTACGCGCAGGTGTTGTCGCACCCGATTTGGATGGTCACCCAACTGCGATACGACGTCTCGCGTCTCACGGGCAATGCCGACGGAAACAACGCATAGTCGTCGACGATGGCTTCGTCGAGGATTTCCGTGACGCCACCGCTCTCGCTCGACTGGTGGAGCAATTCGGCAGCGCGATGAACGTTGTGGGTCCCCATCACCACGTCCACCCAGGGGGCCCGGGTCCGAACGCTCTCGCGATCCTTCTGGGCCAGACAGCCCGCAACCACGATCTGTCGGTTCGGGTCGGCATCCTTCCATTTCTTCAAGGTGCCGAGCGTGCCGTACAACTTCATGTCGGCGTTCTCCCGAATGCAGCAGGTATTCAACACCACCACGTCGGCGAGTCCCTCGTCGGCGACGGGTTCGAGACCGTCATGTTCGAGCAGACCGGCGATGCGCTCGGAATCGTGCTCGTTCATCTGGCAGCCGAACGTGCGCACCACGTATCGACGAGTCACAGCATCGTGAAGGCTACCGATGGACCGGTTGGCGCCAGCACGACGGCCCGATGCCTCGGCGGTTAAATCACCTGTCCGCGCATCAGGAACGACTCGACCACTCGTCCAACCGACACGACGAATGCGGCCTCCCGAAGGTTGCACGAATAACGACGGGACGTCTCGTGAACGTTGTTGAACGCAGTTGCCATGCGGAGGTCCAACTCGTCTCGGAAGCGTTCGATCGGCCAGCGGAATTCCTGGATGTTCTGCGTCCACTCGAAATAGCTACCGAGCACACCCCCGGCATTGGCAAGGATGTCGGGAACGATCGTCACACCCCGCGCGTGGAGGTGCTGGTCGGCATTACCGACGATCGGCTGGTTTGCCGCCTCGATGATGAACGGGGCAACGATTCGCGACGCATTCTCGTCGTTGATCACTCCACCGAGGGCGGCTGGAATCAGCACGTCACACTCCATCTCCAATATCCGTGCCGGATCGGTCTGTTCGTATCGACCGAAGAGTTCGCTGACGCTCGTCGCAAGCACGTCCTCGGCGGTCAATCCCTTCGGCGCCACGACTGCACCTGTCACATCGCTGACTGCAATCACCTTCATTCCACGTTCGATGGCGCTGACGATGGCGAATTTGCCGACGTTTCCGAAGCCCTGCACCACTACTCGGACTCCGGCCGCGTCACGATGGTGTGCTCGCAGCGCTGCCGCCGCAATCTGGATGACGCCGCGACCCGTGGCTTCCTCGCGACCGGGTGCACCGAACAATGCGATTGGTTTGCCGGTGACGCACGCCGGTTGAAATCCCTCCAGACGGTGGAACTCGTCCATGAGCCATCCCATGGTTCGCGCGGTGGTACCCATGTCGGGCGCCGGAATGTCACGATGCGGACCGAGGACGTGCACCATCGTTCGGGTCCAGCGACGAATCAACTCCTCGTGCTCGCGGTCGGAGAGTTGTCGCGGATCGACCGCGACGCCACCCTTGGCTCCTCCGAACGGCACGTCGATGAGTGCCGTTTTCCAAGTCATCAAACTCGCGAGCGCCCGCACGTCGTCGAGGTCGACGGTCTGATGGAATCGGATTCCGCCCTTTCGCGGACCGCGAGCCTGGGAGTGTTGCACGCGATATCCAGTGAGCACGTCGATTCGTCCGTCGTCTCGTCGCAACGGCAACGACACCACGACTTCTCGTTCGCAGGCCACGATTGCAGCGACGACATCGTCGGCGACCTCCAACATGGCGCTCGCGCGACGCACGAAGCGATTGACGTCCTCAAACGCAGAGTGGGCTGGGGCTGGAGTTGCTTGGACGCTTGGTGGCGTGGCGGTCATGCTCATGTCGTGACGGTAATGAGCGTGGGAACCATGGGGAAGGGCAATCGGTCAAGGTTCTCGTTGTATTCACCTCCACGTCGATTGTCGGACACGTACTCCACCCGTGAGGGGTAGCCACTGGTACTCTCGCTGGCGTGCTCGTAGAGGACGCCGTTTACTCACAAGGTGAACGAAAGGCGCTCGACACGCCCGCGTTGCGCAACTCCCGGCCGGAGCAGTTCGTCAACGGCGAGTTCGAATGGTTGGGATTCGTCGACCCGACGGATGCCGAGGTTGCGCCGTATGCCGAGCGACTCGGTATCGACCCACTCGCCATCGAGGATGCACTCTCCCAGTCGCAACGCGCCAAGGTCGACCGCTACACCAGTCACTACAGCCTCACGGTGAAGACGATCGCCTACAACGAGGCCGAGCGAAGTATCGACGTCGGCGACGTGGCGTTGATCTTCTCCGAACGATTCATCTTCACGGTGCGGCATGGCAGCATCCTTCCGCTGCGCGACGTGCGACGAGATCTCGAACTAACCCCGAATCGCCTGAAGGCCGGTCCCGCCGTCGTCGTGCACGAGTACCTCGATCGCGTCGTCGATGGATACATTCGCGCGCTCGACTCGCTGCAACGCGACGAGGATGAACTCGAAGACCTGGTGTTCCGCCACTCTCGCGACCTGCCGATCAGTCGTGCCTACATTCTGAAGCGCGAAATCCTGGAGTTTCGTCGGGCGGCCGTGCCGCTGGTGGACGCCTTCAACACGTTGATGCAGGGGTCGATCTCGACGATACCGACGTCGTTGATGCCGAAGCTGAAGGACGTCTACGACCATCTGCGTCGGGCCGTGGACGACATCGAACGGATGAACGAGTTGATCGACGCCGCGCTGACGAGTTGTCTCAACCTCGCGCAGGTGCAACAAAACGCCGACATGCGACGAATATCGGCGTGGATTGCGCTGGCTGCAGTGCCGACGATGGTTGCGGGAATCTACGGGATGAATTTCGACCACATGCCGGAACTTCGCATGCGTGCTGCGTACTACATCGTGATCGGTTCGCTCGGGGTGTTCAGCGTCGGGCTGTTCTTCTACTTCCGACGCCGCGAATGGCTGTGACGGGCCGCTCGCCCGTCACAGCACGTCGCAACTAGTCGAGTTCGATCGGTTCTTCGTCGTCCTTGCTGAATCCGGCGGGAACCTCGACATTGGACTGCGCCATCGCCTTCTCGCGAACGCGAGCGGACATCTGCATCATGACGTCGGGGTTGTCGATGAGGAACTGCTTGGAGTTCTCGCGACCCTGACCGAGTTGTTCACCGTCGTAGGTGAACCACGCCCCGGACTTCTTGGCGATACCCATCTCGACGGCGAGGTCGAGCACCGAACCTTCGCGGCTGATGCCCTTGCCGTAGGTGATGTCGAACTCGGCCTGTC
>SXPW01000131.1 GCA_005793785.1 Actinomycetota bacterium
CCTAGGACACAGCCCTCTCAAGGCTGCGGCACGGGTTCAAATCCCGTTGGGAGTGCCAATCAGTTCGGCAGCAGCGACGGCAAGTTCCGTAGACATTCGTAGTCGGCGACGTCGTTGTACAGAAACGCCGAGAGACGTATACAGCTGATTCCACCCGGGCTGGTTGTCGCTATTTCTGCCGACAGCCGTTCGCGCGCCGCGACGATCAACGCGTCCTCCTGTTTCGTGTTCAGTCGTTGCTGGCCGGGGAACGGCACGACCCGCATGAATGGAGCACGCAACGCGGGATGCGTCGGCAGCGTCACACCCCAGGCGTCCGCCAGCATCGCCGCCGCTTCGTCGACTGTGGCACGACAGTGGCGATCGCGTTCGTCGCTCGACCACCGTTGCAGAAAATCGAATGCAGCGGGCGTGGCGAGGTACGCGGAGAGGTCGGCGGTACCCTGCGTATCGAACGAGAGCGGGAAACCGTGCTCTGCATTCCAACTTCCCGCGAGGGGCTCCAGCGCCACCGCAGCACGGTCGGAAACGGCAACGAGCGCAGCGGACGGGCGTGGAGCGGCGATCCATTTGTGGAAGTTGCTCACCCACGCATCGACCCCGACGGGTAGTGGTGGCCGAACTTGTCCGACGGCATGGGCGGCATCGACCACGATGAAACAATCGGGACGCAACCGCTTGACGGCCCGAGCGATGTCACCGACCGGGTTCAGTTGTGCGCTGGTGGCAACGATGTGGTCGATGACGAGTACGTCGGTGTCGTCGAGGTAATCGACAACTTCCGCCACGACCGACTCGGGTGTGGCCTCGGTGGGTGACAGTGCGGGAAGCTCGCGCAGTGTCGCGCCGACCCGGTCTGCGAGTCTCCTCAAGCCGAGGATGACTCCGCCGTAGTTGGTTGACATCGTGGAAATCGTGTCGCCGTGTCGCACCACGGATGCAACGGCGGTGATGACACCTTGCGATGCGTTGGGCACGAAAGCCAGTCGGTCCTGTGACGTGCCGAGTTCCGAGGCGCACCGCTCGCGGGCTTCGCGCAACATGCCCGGCAGCAGCGAGCGAAAAAAACGATTCGGGTTACGTTCCATCTGCTCGCGTATGAGCAACTGGGCCGTGGTTACTTCACGCGGTACGGCACCGAACGATCCGTGGTTGAGGTAACGAACCGAGGAGTCGAGGCTCCACTCGGTAAGAGAGACGAGGGCCAGAGAAGTACCCTCGCGCCGACGGGACGCCGCGATTGCTCGCGAACGTCACCGTCGGCGACGAAGAAAGAGCGTGTTTAGCGCTTCTTCTTGGCGGGCTTCTTCGCCGAGGCAGATGCCTTCGGCGCCGAGGTGTTGAGTTTTGGAGCAGCAACTGCACCAAGCGCAACGTCCTTGAAGCCCTTCAGCGCGGTGATCTTGGCAACTGTCTTTGCCTTGATCTGGATCTGCTCGCCCTTTGCCGGGTTGCGACCGATGCGTGCTGGACGCTTCTTCTTGAAGAACTTGGCGAAGCCCGAGATGTTGACGATCTCACCCTTGGCCACATTGGCCAGGATGACATCGACCGTTCCCTCGATGACGGCTTTCGCCACCTTCCTCTCGACGTTGGAATGGAGTGCTACTGCGTTGATTAGTTCGTTTTTCTTCATAGACGCCCACCCTATTACACGGGTGGTGGATGGCTGGGGAATGCCAGCGCAGCGGGATGGAGCCCTAAAACCGAACGTTGCAGATGCGTGGTCCGTGGACCTGGCCGCCCGCCCAGGTGACGCTGGCAGGGTCGACGAGGGAGAACTTTGGAATTCGCTCGAGCCACACCTGGAGGGCGACCCGCAGTTCCAAGCGGGCCAGATTGGAGCCCGCACAGCGGTGGATTCCCGAGCCGAATGCCACGTGGCGGTTGTGTTCACGGTCGAGGATGACCTCGTCGGGGTTGTCGAACTGCCGCGGGTCGCGATTCGCGGCAGGGAACGACATCAGAATGCGGTCGCCGGCCTTCATCGGACAGCCCTGGAATTCGGTGTCGTGGTCCACGATGCGGGCCATCGTGACGGGCGAGTAGGCACGGAGGAGTTCCTCGATGGCCGTCGCCCACAGTTCGGGGGTGCTGCGTAGGCGTTCGCAATGTTCGGGGTGTTGGGCGAGGTGCCACAGGGACGACCCGATGGCACTCCATGTGGTGTCGATGCCGGCCACAAGCATCAGATTGCATACCCCCATGACGTACTGATCCGTCACGGGGTACTTGTCGCCGGAGTTGAGCAGGTCGGTGATGAGGTCGTTTTCGCGCGGATTTGCCTTGCGATCTTCGAGCTGCTGTTTGAAGAACGAGATGATGTTGATGCGGTTCTCGAGCCGCACCTTCGGGTCGGTGAGGCCGATCTCGAGCACGCCGCGCACCCAACTGGTGAATTCGTCCGACATCTCCACGGGCACGCCGAGCATCGTCGCAATCACTCGTACGGGAATCTGCTGGGCGTAGTCGGTGGCGGCGTCGGCGTGACCCTTGTCGATGAACTTGTCGATGAGTTGGTTGCACAAGTCCCGCGTGCTTTGTTCGTACTTGGCAACGGCTTGCGGCGCGAACACCGGGAGGATGAGCCGACGATGCCAGTGGTGATCGGGCGGATCGCTCGTGATCGGTGGTGCGGCGACGCCGGCGTAGGCACCCTCGGCCGCTGCGGCACGTGGCACCACGACGATGTCGCGGGAGGTGAATGTCTCATGTTCTTGCGCGATCGCGACCACGTCTTCGTATCGCGTCGGAAACCACGAGCCGCCCCAGCGTTCGCTGTGGGCAATCGGGCACTTCGATTCGCGGATGTCGTGCATCGTGGGGTACGGGTCACGCACGAACTCGGGGTCGAAGATGTTGAAATCCGAGGTCGGGTCGAGGACCGGACCAGCATTCTCTTCGAGCGTCGACATCGTTACTCCTCGATGATGATGGCGTCTTCGGGACAATTCGCTTGCGCACGCCTTGCCTTGGTGTGCAATTCCGCCGGCAAGTCACCGGTGATCAGCACCGTGGCGTGTCCGAGTTCGTCACTTCCGAACACCTCCGGTGCAGCAATCGAACACATCTGTTGACCCTGGCAGGAATCGGCATCAACCTTCACGCGCATGAGACGAGGCTAGTTGGCGTGTGCCGTGCGGGTTCGGTCGGCGACGGTGACCCGATCAGCCGAGTGCCGTCGTGGTGTGACTCCTCCAGGGAGCGGCAACTTCCAATTGCGAAGCAACGCGCAGGAGGATGTCCTCGCGCCCGTAGGCGGCAACGAGTTGGACCCCGATGGGAAGCCCGCTCGCCGTACGCGCCAGCGGGAGGCTGATGGCAGGTTGCCCCGACATGTTGAATTGCGGCGTGAATCGCACCCACTCGCTGGAAAGACGCGATGGTTTGAGCGGGTCGCTCGGATCGTTGGTGAACGAGCCAACGGGAAACGGAAGTCTGGCGAGTGTCGGCGTGACGAGGACATCGAACCCGTCGTGCCACCACTGGGCGAGGGCGCGGCGAAACATCGCGGCGGCCGCCACCGATTTTGCGTAGTCGACCGCGGACGATCTCGAGGCGTACTCGGCCTGTGCCCAGTTGACCGCCTCGATGTCATCGCTCGTCGCCGGACGGCCCAACAATTGGGAGAGGGAGTCCCGCGTAACGGCTTGCACGGTCGCCCACATGGCTCCGAATCGAGGTGGAAAGGACGCATCGGCCATTGCCGCGGGATACGACTCCTCCACGTGATGACCGAGCGACTCCAGCAACTTCGCCGCCGAACGTGCCGCATCCCGACATTCGGTATCGACTCGTACGCCAAGTGGATCGTGGTCGAGTACGCCGATGCGAAGCGTCTCCACGTTGGCCCCGACCTCGTCGATGAAAGGTCGCTTCGGTGGGGGAGCCACCACGCCGTCACCGATGCCCGCTCCGCTCACCGCGTCGAGTAGCGCCGCGGTGTCGGCCACGGTGTGCGTCACACCGAGTTGCACGCTGAGTCCCGATTCGTCGCCGAGTGGAGCGAGCGACACGCGCCCGCGACTCGGCTTCAATCCGACGAGTCCGTTGCACGAAGCAGGGATGCGGATGCTTCCACCGCCGTCACTCGCATGGGCGATCGAAACTATTCCGGCAGCCACCGCGGCTCCGGCTCCACCGCTCGATCCGCCGCAGGTGCGGGTCAAATCGTGCGGATTCCGCGTTGGTCCCCACGCTTCGGGCTCGGTGACGGGCAGGCTGCCCCATTCACAACTGTTCGTTCGACCGAAGGGAATCATCCCTGCTTGCAGGTATCGCGACGCCAACTCCGAGGTTTGTTGCGGAACGTACTCCATCGCCTTGATCGCCTTGTTGCCCTGTGAGATGCGTTGACCCGCGTACAGGATGCCGAGGTCCTTGAACAGCGTGGGAACCCCGCCGAACGGCCGATGCGACGTCGACTCGTTTCGTTCGGTGGAAACGACGGTGCCACCGATTCTGCTTGCAAGATCGCGGGCATGTTCGAGCCAAACGATGTTCACGGCGTTGATCCGCGGGTTGAATTCCTCGTAGCGCTCGATTGCGGCGTCGAGGAGTTCGGCCGCCGACGCGTGACCCTCGCGCACCAGCGTTGCTTGATCGAGTGCGGACATGAATCGCGTTTCGCGAGCGAACGAGGACAACGTCACGAATCACTAACCTAATGAGACCGTGACGTCTCAACATTCATCGGGACGCGCACCGGTCCTCGAGGTGTTGCGGGCGCCATCGGTGGGTCCGTACATCGGAGCCAACGTGCTGCTGTACGTCGGGCTATCACTGCAGGTCACCACGCTGGCCAAACAGGTGTACGACATCAGCCAGCGCGAGATCGACCTCGGTTTCCTGGGACTCGCCGAATTCCTGCCGATTGCCCTGCTCGTGTTCGTTACCGGCACCATCGCCGATCGCTTCAATCGCAAGCGCGTCTCGCAGATGGCGATGTGCGGCGAACTTGGTTCCGCATTGTTGCTCATGTGGTACGCGTCCACGGGTCCCACCAGCGTCTTTCCGATCTTTCTCATCGCAATCCTCTACGGGAGTTCCCGAGCATTCTTGGCACCGTCGATGCGACCAATCGCTGCAGCGATTGCACCGGAGGGTCGACTTCCGCAAATGATCGCCCTGTATTCAACGGTGTGGACCTCCGCGGGCATCGTCGGTCCGGCGATGTCGGGCTTCCTGTATTCATCGTCCCCGGTGCTGGCATACGGAGTTGGCTCGGGGCTGATCGTCGTGGCGCTCTCGTTGTTTTCCACGGTGAACGTGCCGCCCACGCAGAGAGGTGCCGACTCGAGTGAGCGCCCGACGCTACGGTCCGCAGTCGAGGGTTTGAGTTACATTCGTCGGTCACCGATCCTCTTCGCGGCGATCTCGCTCGACTTGTTCGCGGTGTTGTTCGGTGGTGCAGTCGCATTGTTGCCGGTGATCGCCGAGGAGCGTCTCGGCGTGGGCAACGTCGCCTATGGCTGGTTGCGTGCCTCCGCCGGTATCGGTGCGGGACTCATGGCCGTGCTGTTGTCGATTCGCCCGTTGCGGCGTCACGTCGGAAGATGGCTGCTCGTCGCAGTTGGTGTGTTTGGTCTCGGCACGATCGTGCTCGGACTGACCCGCAACTACTGGGTGGCGTTCGTCGCGGTGCTTGTGCTGCACGGTGCCGACATGGTGAGCGTGTTCGTGCGCGGTTCGATCGTGCCGCTCGTGACTCCCGACGACAAGCGGGGACGGGTGTCCGCCGTGGAGAACGTGTTCATCGGAGCGACGAACGAGCTCGGCGCCTTCGAGTCCGGGGTCGCAGCGCAAGCCGTGGGTGTTCCCGCCACGGTGGTGGGTGGCGGTGTCCTCACGCTCGGCATCGTCGGCGTGTGGTGGTTCAAGTTCAAGTCGATGCGCGATGTCGATCGTTTCGAGGACCTGAAGCCGGCGTGACGCGACGGTCGCCGCTCCAGCATCTTGCGTCGTTGGTGACGTGGATGGTGATCGTCGTCGCCATCTCGTCGTGCGGAGATGCGACGTCTGAATCGCAATCAGGAGAACTCGAAGGCGTCGGTCGACTACCCGGGTACGACTTCTGGGCACCCGTGACCCTTCCCGACGGCGCACAACTCGACCTGCCGCTACCCGAGGGTGGTCCGGTAGGTGGGCGAGTCACGGGAAATCGGGTGTTGCTCGTCGGTGATTCCATCCTCGCCTCGACGGCGAAGCGCTACGGCAACGAGATGTGCGACACGCTCGAACCACTCGGCTGGCAGGTCGCGGTGGAGGCGGAGTCGGGTCGGTTCGCCGAATTCGGCACCCGGGTGTTGCAGGCCCGAATCGATGCGGTATGGGACGTCGTTGTGATTTACCTCGGCACCAACTACGAGGGCAACGCGGCATCGTTGCGCGACGATTTCGAGGACATGTTCACGATTACCAAGGGAGTAGAAACCGTCGT
The DNA here is from genome assembly GCA_005793785.1 of Actinomycetota bacterium. Classification (GTDB taxonomy): domain Bacteria; phylum Actinomycetota; class Acidimicrobiia; order Acidimicrobiales; family Ilumatobacteraceae; genus F1-60-MAGs027. The sequence continues at coordinate 6,440 of SXPW01000131.1, forward strand.
CCTCACCACTGGCGTGTTCCGTGCCGCCCAACGCGACGTCAACTCGGCGATCAAGGAGGCCGCCGCCAAGTTCGACCACGTTCACGTGCTCGATTGGGCGAGCGTGGCGAAGATCCCGGGCATCACCGGAAAGGACAGGATTCATTTGTCCGACGCCGGACGCTCTGCATTGGCACAGACGATCGGTCGAGCGCTCGACTATGCCCCGTACCGTGAGCCCGAGTGCCTCGATCCCCGTTTTCGCGACGACTCGGCAATCAACGAAGAATTGATCACTCCGACGACGGAGACGACGATTCCGTAGGAGACTTCCGAGTCGCGACTGCGACGTCGGATTCGGCGGCAGCCTTCAGCGCCCGACGCTTCGCCGCGCGCACCTTGGCTTGTGCCGTCGTCACCTCGCGATGATGGGCACGACACAACACCTCGAGACCGCCGCGATCGTTCTGGTCGGGACTCAAGTGATGATGGCAACCCGGCCCGTACCCACCACCATCGCGCGCCGTGCGATGGTTCACCTCGCAATCTCGACGTTGCGCCGAACATCCGTCCCGCTCGCAGAAGTACTTCGCTCGTCGTTTTGCCGCCGAGCGAGCAAAACGCCAGATGTGATTGCGTTGGTACGCCCGAGCACAGGAATTACCGCACCACGTACGACGCCGAGCCGACTCAATCGGCACGTTGCACCATTGGCAGCGCCCCGATTCGCCTTGCCAGGCGGAGAGCGAGCAAGTAATTCGTTCGCGTTCGAGCGGCGAGCGCTGCCCGGCCG
>SXPW01000132.1 GCA_005793785.1 Actinomycetota bacterium
CACACCGACGCACAAGTTGGTCGCCTGGTCGAGCACGTGAAGTCGCTCGGCGAGTTCGACAACACCATCTTCGTGGTCATGAGCGACAACGGGGCCTCCGCGGAGGGCGGACCGAAGGGTTCGTACAACGAGGTCTTCTTCTTCAATTTCGTCCCCGAGAGTCTCGACGAAAACTTGAAGCGCATCGACCTGCTTGGTACACCTGATGCACACAACCATTACCCATGGGGCTGGGCATGGGCCGGGAATACGCCGTTCAAACGCTGGAAGCGCGAAACACACGAAGGTGGGGTCACCGACCCACTCATCGTTCACTGGCCGAAGGGCATTGCCGCACGTGGCGAAATCCGACACCAATACACGCACGCCGTCGACCTCATGCCCACATTGCTCGATCTCCTGACCATCACCCCACCAGCGGAGATCGCCGGCGTGAAACAGTCGCCAATAGAAGGTGTCAGTTTCGCCCACACGTTGGACGTGCGCGACGCCCCGACGAAACATCTCACGCAGTACTTCGAGATGATGGGCTCGCGTGCGCTCTATCACGACGGTTGGAAGGCGGTCGTGTTTCATCCGATGCCCGGACTCGCCTATGACGGGAGCAATCCCGATCTGCCGTTCGATCGGGATGAGTGGGAGTTGTACAACATCGACATTGACCGTGCTGAAACCAAAGACCTCGCGAGCGAACGGCCGGAGAAACTGGACGAGCTCGTCAAACTCTGGTGGCGCGAGGCGGAGGCGCATCGCGTCCTACCCCTCAACAATCAACCAGGAAAATTCGGCGACCGCCGCCATCGCCGCGAACGGTTCGAGTACCGCCCGGGCATCGGTTCACTGCCCAGAGCCGTCGCACCCAACCTGCACAACCGTGGATTTCGAATCATTGCCGAGGTCAACTCACCGGGTGATGTGAACGGCGCGATCTGCGCCCACGGATCGGCGTCGGCCGGATACGCGGTGTACGTGCGAAACAACCGTCTGCACTACGTGCACAACTTCCTCGGGTTGCAGCACTTCGTCGTTGCCGCGACGGTGCCGGTGCCACGAGGCGCTCATCGACTGATCGTGGAATTCACCATGACCGCCCGGTTCAAGGGCAACGTGGAACTGTTCTACGACGACCTGCCGGTTGGTTCGGCCGAGATTCCCATGACCGTTCCCTTCTTCTACGGAACCGCCGGGTTCACCGTCGGTTATCTACGGGGACACTCGGTCGTCAAAGACGAGCACGTCCCGTTCACGTTCACAGCCGGCGCATTGCATCGCGTCATCATCGAGCCTGAGGGTTCCACTTGGCGCGACCCGATCCGCGAGGATCGAAGTGCCCTCGGCACGCAATGAGGACTCCACACGCAATACTGAGGACATGACCCGCGCGCAGCCGAATGTGCTGCTCATCACCCTCGACCAATTTCGTGGCGACTGCTTGTCGGCGCTCGGTCATCCAGTGGTGAAGACCCCGAACCTCGACGCGCTCGCTACCGAGGCCGTCACGTTCACGCAACACCACAGTCAGGCGGCTCCGTGCTCACCAGGTCGCGCCAGTCTGTACACCGGCCAGTATCTGATGAATCATCGAGTGTGTTTCAACGGATCCCCACTCGACGATCGATTCGACAACATGGCGCGTTTCGCCCGCCGTCGCGGCTATGCGCCCGCGCTCTTTGGTTACACCGATCAGGGCGTCGACCCACGTGTCACTGCACGGTTCGACGACGCTCGACTCTCCTCGTATCAGGGCGTCCTGCCGGGTTTCGACTGGGTGCTCGACCTGAGCGAGCCGTACACGCCTTGGCTCGCACACTTGCGTGAGCACGGCCACGACGTGTCGGATCATCTCGCCGCATTGGAAACCGAACCCGATCGACACGAGTCGCTCAGCATTTCATCGTTCCTCACCGAACGGTTCCTGGCGTGGCATTCACCGACTTCGCCGTGGTTCGCGCATCTCTCGTATCTGCGACCGCACCCGCCGTACACCGCCGCCGGACGTTGGGCGCACGAATACGACCCGTCGTCGGTCGATCTGCCGATTCCACCCAGTGAGGATCGCCACGGCTTTCACGAGGCGATCATGCGGCTACCCGAAACGAGGGCACCCTCCACGGATGAAGGGATGCGTCGAATGCGCGCCCAGTACTACGGCATGGTGAGCGAGGTGGATGCTCACCTCGGACGAATCTTTGCGACGCTGCGCGAGCGCGGTGAGTGGGAAAACACCATCATCGTGGTGACGGCCGATCACGGCGAGCAACTCGGCGATCACGGTCTACGAGAAAAGGTCGGGTTCTTTCCGCAGAGCTACCACATCATCGGAATGATTCGGGTGCCACGATTGGTCGCGGCCCACGGACGACGCGTTGAGGCATTCACCGAGAACGTCGACGTATTCCCCACGTTGTGCGAGCTGTTGGATGCTCCGATACCTGCACAGTGCGATGGGAGATCGCTCGTGCCCTGGTTGCATGGCGCAACCCCCATCGATTGGCGAACCATGGCCACTTGGGAGTACGACTGGAGATACATCTACATCACCGACGACGCCGACGGTGCGGCGCTGAATTGGCCCTCCGATCGGCGTCTCGAACGACAGCACCTCTGCGTGCAGTGCGACGACTCCGTGGCCTACGTGCAATTCGGAAATGGCGACTGGCTCGCGTTCGATCTCGCAGTCGATCCCACCTGGCGCACGCCGATTCACGATCCGGAGAGGGTATTGTCGCTCGCTCAGCGCATGCTCACCTGGCGCTCGCAACACACCCGTCGCGAATTGACCGGCTTGAAACTCGAGCGCGGGGGTGTCGGACGGTGGCCCGACGGAGTCGGCTGGCGCACCACCAACTGAAACCGTCGATCAGCGCTGGGCGATTCTCCGACGACGCAATGCTTGCGCGCGGAGCGCCGAGAACACGGCAATGAACACCACACCCGCCAACCAGTCGGTGAGCGCCTCGTCAGCCAACCGCCACATCACCAC
>SXPW01000133.1 GCA_005793785.1 Actinomycetota bacterium
AGCAAGCAGGTCGCGTCGTGTCGCTTCCCCCACCACCAGCGAGAATGTGGTGAATCGTTGGCACGCTCGTTCAGCGAAGGCAACCACTCTCCCGAGAAATGGAGAGAAGTACCCGTGGAGGAGATGGCCGTGGAACGTGTGGATGCGAACCGGCACACGTGCAATCAGCCCGGCGCAGCGTCCAACGACTCCCGCCTTGGCCATGTGCGTGTGCACGATGTCAGGTCGAGTGTGTCGCAGATATCGCACCACCTGAAAGAGCGACCGAAGTTCGTTGAACACGCCCAACGATCGTTTGAGACTCGGCAAGGTGATGATGTCGCCGGAGATTGGGTGGTCGACGAGGTAGTCGCCCTCGTTGTTTGCCGTTGCTCCCCGTATGACCGTGTGACGGAACCGTTCGTGGTCACCCTCGTTGACGAGATCGACGAGCATCACTGAAGGTCCGCCGATGTTGGTCCGCGTGATCACGTGGACGACGTGGATCATGTGTGCGTTGCCCGCCACCACTGCAGCGTCCGAGTCAAACCGTCATCAAGGGAAGTCGACGCAACGAAGCCGAGACGTTGCGCAGCGCGCCGAACATCGGGAACACGACGCTTCGTATCCTCGAAACCCATTCCGTACCTTTCTTCATAAGAAACGCGCTGAATCGGTGAAGTCGATCCCGTCAGTGAGATGATTCGCTGGGCAAGTTCGTTGATGGTGGTTTCGTGGTCGTTCCCGATGTTGAATACATTTCCCTCGCCGCGGTCATCCAGCGCGGCACGAAGCGTGCCTTCCACGGTGTCATCAACGTAGGTGAAGCAGCGGGTTTGCGTTCCGTCACCGTGAATGGTGAGCGGTTCGTTGTTGAGTGCCTGACGAAGCAAGTTCGCCACCACAGATCCGTAGCCGCGAGGATCCAATCGTGGACCGAAGGAATTGAAGTAGCGGACGATGGACATCCGCAAACCTTGGCGGGCATAGGCGAGTGCGAGATGTTCGTCGATGGCTTTTGCGGTGGAGTAACCCCAGCGCGCGATGGTCGTGGATCCAAGGACCCTGTCGTCGTCCTCCGACATCGGCATCGTGGTGGTCTTCCCGTATATCTCACTCGTCGAAGCCAGGAGCAACTTCTTGTCGAAGTGCACGCACGACTCGATGACGTTCTCTGCGCCCTTGGTGTTGGTGACGAGTGATGACAAGGGCTTTTCGATGATGTGGCCCACACCAACCGCGGCAGCCAGGTGGAACACCACATCGACTTCGGACACCAACGAATTGACTCGCTCGGCGTCGAGAATCGTCCCCTCCACGAAGCGAATCGCGGCCATCGCGTCGGACAAATTGGACAGGCTTCCGGTGGAGAGATCGTCGAGCACCACAACCTCGTGACCCATCCTCACGAGGCGATCAACGAGGTGCGAACCGATGTACCCGGCACCGCCCGTTACCAATGTGCGCATCGCGGATACTCACGCTAGTTGTGCCGACGGCGCACTCAATCGAGTCCGTCGATGCCGATGTTGCCGCAATAGTGTGGTCACCGTGAACCCGACATGGTTGTATGTCGCAACGTTCCTCGGAGCCACCGCGTTCTCACTGCTCCTCGTTCCGGCGGTTCGGGAATATGCGCGTAGTCGGCGGATTCACGACAATCCCGGCGGTCATAAATCGCACAGTACGCCCGTGCCGTATCTCGGTGGTGTGGCGATGGTGGCGGCGTTCTCGGTGGCGATGGTCATCGGTGTGATGGTGCGTCGCGCGGCACAACTGGATGACGACGCAGTCCGTATTACCTTCGGCAATCTGCTCCAACAGGGTGATGGTTTGGTACGCGAGCTTGCGGTCGTGCTCGGAGTCGCATTGACCTTCTCGGTAATGGGTTTGGTCGACGACTTGCGGGGACTCAGCCCGTGGTTTCGATTCATCGTTGGACTTTGTCTGGCGGTCAGCGTGGTGATGTTCGGAATTTCCTTTGAATCCCCGTTACCAACGTGGGCCGATTACGCGATCACTGTCGTGTGGATTCTTGGAATGACCAATGCGTTCAACCTGCTCGACAACATCGACGGACTCGCTGCCGGAACCGCCGCGGTGGCAGCGGGATCGTTCTTCTTCATCGCGGTATTGAACGACCAGCAGTACAGCGCTCTTCTCGCCATCGGTTTGGCCGGTGCGATGCTCGGTTTCCTCCGCAGCAACTTTCATCCAGCCACCATCTACATGGGGGATGCCGGCAGTTTGTTCATCGGGTTCATGATGGCGTACCTCGGGCTCAAGATGCGCACCACCACCACGGAAGTGCCCCAACTCTTCGCCCCGGTAGTGGTGCTCGGGGTGGCGGTGCTCGACACCACCGTCGTGGTGGTGTCGCGAGTCCGACGTGGCGTGAGTCCATTCACCGGTGGTCAGGACCATCTCAGCCATCGGTTCCTCCGACTGGGGTTGTCGGTTCGTCGTGCAGTGACCGCCTTGTTGGTTGGTTCGGTTGCTCTAGGTGTGTTGGCGGTTGGTTTGTCGGAGGCATCGGCAGATGTCGGCTATTGGATCCTCGCCGCCGCCGTCGTATCGGGTGGCATGGCAACGATTGTTCTCACGACCAAGGTGGCGCGGGTCGAGGATGAGCAAGCCGACAACATCACCGTCTTACGGCGAAGTATCGGATAGCGACGATGTCGCGGACCTACGCTACGAATGCATTCGTGGTTCGGGTATCAATCCGGGTGTAGGGGTCTCTTCCGAAGAGGTGTCCCCAACGAAGTGAGAATTTCGTGAGTTCCACTGTCGAATCGTCACCCGAGTTGAGAGATCGAACTCGTGCTATGGGAGAGATGATCGCATGGAGCCCCACGGAATGCAGTTTTGCAGCGAGGTCGAACTCACATAGTCGAGTGGCGAATTCCGGACTGAATCCCCCGACGGACTTCAATGCTGCGACATCAACGAGTACACACTGGCTACTGACACCGAATGATTCACGAGCAATGGCCAACATCCCGACCGGACCGAGGTCGGTGTGGTGTCGTCCGCTGCCGATGTGGTGTGGTTCGGGACTGAAACCGATCCCTGCTGACAGTATCGAGCCGTATTCATCCACGATGAGTGGTGCCACTGCAGCAACGCCCTCCCGATCGCTGTAGCCGAGCAAGGTCTCGATCCAGTTGCCCTCGACGAACTCACAGTGTTGGTCGATCAACAGGGCGTGTTCCGAACGGCACATCACCAGCCCGACGTTCTGATATTGACCAAGATCGAAACCTTTTGGTCCGAAGGCGACTCGAACGGGTTTCTCCGTTAGGGCAAGTACACGATCA
>SXPW01000134.1 GCA_005793785.1 Actinomycetota bacterium
ACGGTGCGGTAAGAGCGCACCACGGTCGGCGGCGACGTCGGCCGGTGGCACGGCACTCGAAGCAAGATCGAACAGAAGGGATGAGCGGTCCGCTCGCCGCAAGGCAACCTTCGGGTAGATCGCCAAGATGGATGGTCACCGCCGACGACTCGCAAGGGTCGTCGGTACAGAATCCCGCTTACAGACCGACTCGCCGTCGCCCCCAATAGCGAAAGAGCGCGAGCGCGCCAATAATCTCGAGCGGCACATTCCACCAACCGCGCGCGGCGACGGGCAGCGCTTCAGCCGAGAACTCCCAACCACCGATCGGCCACCAGAACATTTCCGTGTTCGTGAACGCACCGTCAAACACGAGATGCAAGAACGTGCCGATGGGCAGACCGAGCAACACTTTGCGGGACGGTTTGCGACCGATGGTCACCAACATCACGATCGCAAGCAACACGATGCTGGTCACCACCGAGTGCATCACTCTCCAGCCTGTCGGCCAGTCGATGATGTCCGGCAACACTGCACCGACAGCGAGCAATCGATAATCGAAGCGCGGGTCCTTGAATACCCAGGCGATCGTGAGTATCGCAGTGGCGAGAAACCAGAAGAACATGGACTTGCTCAGACCACGAGCAGGCAGCCGCAGTACGGGCAGCGGGCGTCGGACGTGTCGGCAACCCTCTTGATATCCGCCTGTTCTTTCGGCGAGATCGACGTGTGGCACCCCGCGCACGAGCCCTTGGCAACTTCGGCGACCGCGGCGCTCGACATGCGATTACGGATCTGTTCGTAGAGAGCGAGTGACTCTGCATCGCTACTGCCAGCCGATCGTGCGCGCTCGTCGCGCGCAGCCGCGAGGTCGGCGTCGACGGCTGCGAGAGCCGAGGCGAGCCGTGCCGCGGTATCGATCGCGTCGGCCTCGCGCCGCGGCAGCACGTCACGGGCTTCGGTGAGCGACTTGTCGAGCGCTTCGCTCTCCTCGAGAAGTGCGAGCTCTGCATCGTCGAGCGTCGAGTGCTCAGCGTTGATCGTGGCGATTTCGTGCTGCAGGGCCTCGACTTCCCGCATCACCACGACCGATTTCAATTGGTTTTCGTACTTCGCTCTCCTGGCATCGAGTTCCTTGCCGCGCTTCTCGAGTTGCTCGATCTCGACGGAGATCTCGGCACGGCGTTGCTCGAGACGTTTCACCTCTGCCTCCACGGCAGCGAGCGCCTTCTGTGCCGTCGTGGTTGCCGCGTGTTCCGGCAGTTGGGCCCGACGGTGCTCGAGCTGCGAGATGCGAAGATCGGTCGCTTGCAGCGGAAGCAACGATCTGAAGTCCACGTTGCTCAGCCTCCCACGACGGTGGTCTGTGCCCAAGTCGGCACGCCCTTGTCGCAGTCGTACACGATGTGACCTGCAATCGGCACCGAAGGCACCGGCGCATACGGGTTCTTTTCCGTTGGGTCGATGGTGGTCGCGGTGGGGAGCACCGACACCACCACCGGTGCAGGAACCGTGGCGGGCGTGGTGCCAGCCGCGGGATCGACGGTGGTTGTCGTGGTGGTGCGACCTGGGGCGAGCGTGGTGGACGGTGCTGGTGGGGTACCAGAGATCACCTGTGCCACGCATTCCACGCCGGGCAAATAGAGCCGTGTCGGTCCGCGTTGTGGCGCGAGGAAAGCCTGCCACTGCTCATCTTTCTTGGTGCCCCAGTCCACGATCTCGAGGCCTGCGTGGATCGCATCCATGTGTCGTTTCCAGATGTGCGCGGGATAGGTCGCACCCGTCACCGTGTTGCGGGAGAAGCCCCACTGCCCCACGATCTGGCTGCGGAACTCCGGAACCCCGGCCATTTGTGTGTAGCCGCGTGGATCACCCACCCACACCACGGTGGAGTACTGCGGAGTGAAGCCGACGAACCAAGCGTTGGTGTTTCGTGCTTGGGTGCCGGTCTTTCCGGCAGCGGGACGTTCGTCGGCCAGTGCGGTGCGTCGAGCAGTGCCGCCCTTCAACACGCCCTTCATGATGTCGACGGTCTTTGCGGCAGAGGCCGTGGTGAGCGCCTCGGTGCCTTCGACGTTTGCTTGTCGTTCCCACACGACGGTGGAGTTGTCTCGTTCGAGGATTCGTTCCATGAAATACGGCTCGTGATGCACACCCAAGTTGGCAATGGTTTGTGCACCAGCGGCCATGTCCACCACGCTGAGTTCGTTCGCGCCCGTCGCGAGTGACGCGTACGGATACACCGGATACTTCTCAGGCGTCAGCCACTCGCTTGCCGACATCTGATAGATGCGATCGACCACGCGGTTGAGTCCCACGATCTGCGACAACTTGGCATAGGCGCAGTTGATAGACAGCCAGGTCATTCGACGCAGCGACCCAACCGGCTCGCTCACACCGTTGGTGACCACGAACGGCTCGTCGATGTTCTCGGGATTGGGAAGCGTGCAAGGAAGCGTCCCGTCGATGTAGTCGTCCGCCTCGACTCCGGCTTCCAACGCCGCCGCCAGGATGAACATCTTCACGCTCGACCCCGTCTGGCGTCGGCGCATCGCAAGGTTGACTTCGTTCTCCCCTGCCTTGAACGGCTTCCCGCCGACCATCGCACGAATCGCACCAGTGGCGTTGTCGACGGTGACGAGGGCGGCTTGGGCGTTCACACTGTTTTCGGGCAGTAGGGCCACGGCTTCGTCCGCAGATGCCTGAACCTCACGATCGAGTGTGGTGTAGATACGCAAGCCTCCGCGGAACAACTTGGCGTAACGCTCCTGGTACGTCGCCCCGAGGATGGTGGTCTGGTTCAGGAGATAGTCCTTCACCAGTTCGGTGAAGTGCGTCCGTTGCACCGGCTCATCGGGTCGGCTTCGAACCCCCGTGGGCAACACCTCCGCCGCACGTCGGACGATCTCTTCATCCGTGAGTGTGATGTATCCTTCGTCGCGCACACGCCTCAGTGCGGTGACGAATCGCGACATCGACAACGAACGATTGTTGATGGGATCGTATGCCGACGGCGCTCGCACCAAGCCGACGAGGAACGTGCCCTCCTCGATGGTGAGTTGCCCGACGTCCTTGCCGAAGTACACCTCGGCAGCGGCCTTGATGCCGTAGGAGTTGTAACCGTAGAAGTTGGTGTTGAACCAACGCTCCAAGATTTGTTCCTTCGTGAGTTCACGCTCGAGCAGCACCGCATAGCGCATCTGCAGCAACTTGTAGCGCCCGTCGCGCGGCAACGTCGCCAGGAGCTCGTTCTTCACCACCTGTTGCGTGATGGTGGAAGCGCCGCCGGATGAACCCGAGTTCACGTTGGCTACGACCTGTCGTGCCACCGCTCGAAGATCGACTCCCTTGTGTTGGCGAAACGTGCGGTCCTCGATCGACAACAGGGCGTCGATGACGTGTGGCGGGATCTCCGAGATGAGTGTTTGCTGGCTGTTCTCCGCCTGGAAGACCCCGATCTGGCGACCTTCGAGGTCGAACAAGACGCTGCGTTCGGCCAACCCGGTGAAACCTCCAACCTCGTAGAGGGAAAGTGCGGTTTCCTCGTGGGCGTTCAACATTCCCCACAGGCGAGGCGCGATTCCGACGACCAAGGCGGAGATCAACAGGGCTGACAACAGCACGGCGACGACGAGTCGCAACGACCACATTGCTAGACGCACGTGCAGACCACGCTACTTGCTATTGTCCTGCGGATGACCAAACAACGACCGTTCCGCTTCGGCGTGCAAGCATCCACCGCACCAACGGGCAAGGCGTGGGCCGATCTCGCACGACGCACCGAGGATCTCGGCTACGCGGTGCTCACCATGCCCGACCACTTCACCGATCAGCTTGCACCGGTGCCGGCGATGACGGTCGCCGCGCACGTCACGTCGACGCTGCGCGTGTGCGCACTGGTGTTCGACAACGACTACAAACATCCCGTCGTGCTCGCCAAGGAACTCGCGACCATGGACGTACTGTCGGACGGTCGGGTTGACATTGGCATCGGCGCGGGCTGGATGCGCACCGACTACGACCAAGCGGGCATCCAGTACGACACGCCGGGTGTGCGTATCGATCGCTTCGTCGAGGGCCTCAGGGTGATTCGTGGCTGCATGGCGGAAGGTGCCTTTTCCTTCACCGGCACCCACTACAGGATCACCGACTACAACGGATTGCCCAAGCCACTTCAGCGAACGTGCCCACCTGTACTGATTGGTGCGGGTGGAAAACGCATGCTCGGAATTGCGGCCAGGGAAGCCGACATCGTGGGCATCAATCCTTCGCTCGCCCCCGGCGCGGTAGGCCCAGAGGTCATCGCCGACATGTCGTCCGCGGCCGTCGCCGACAAGATCTCCGTCGTGCGCGAAAAAGCAGGTTCCCGATTCGGCGACATCGAATTGAACATCCGGACATTCCTCGTCAACGTGACCGACGACGGCAAGGCCGCCCGTGAGAAACTCGCCAAGGGCATGGGTGTCGACGCTGCGCTCATCCATGATTCGCCGTTCGCCTTGATCGGTCCGCCGAACGAGTTGATCGAGACGTTGATCGAGCGTCGAGAGAAGTTCGGTTTGTCCTACGTCATCGTCGGCGGCGACGACGTGGAATCCTTCGCGCCGGTTGTTGCTGCTCTCGCCGGCAAGTAACTACGCGCCGGGGACGATGGCGCGACGCAACGGGCGATCCCAACCGCGTTGACCCGTGGACTTGGGACTCGGCCAGAGTCGCGGACCCATCTCCACCATGCCGTGATGCGTGTTGTAATCGCCCAACAAGTTGAGGAACGGCACCGCATCGAACGCATCCGCTCCGCGCACCCCGACACCCTTCCACGCACCGGTCGAGAGGAGCTCGAGCGCAACCACCGGGCAGATCGCGGTTTGCCACAGCACCGCCTGCGAACCGTACTCGCGCATCGTGGTCTCGTTGTCGGCGACGTGATACAGGTACACCTCGCGCGGTTCACCGTACGACGTTCCTTTCACCCACGTTCCTGCGCACGTGCGACCGTGCATCAGATGCCCGAGTTTCGCGGGGTTGGGTAGTACCGCCGCCAGCACGTCACGCGGAGCAACCGTGGCATCGCCCACACGAATCTTCTCGGTGCTGTCGAGGCCGAGGTAAGCGAACGTCTTCAGCCAGTCGATGAACTCGGCGCCGAGTGAGTACTTGAAGGTGACCCTGTTGCATTCGATCTCGCGCGGAATGAGCAGCACCTCCTCGTGCTCCACGTTGACGCATTCGTACGCCCCGATTCCGGCGGGGAAATGGAATACCTCCGGTTCGCTGAAACATTCGGTGGTGAAGAGTCCGCGGGACTTCTCCCACACGATCGGTGGATTGAGGCACTCCTCGATGGTGGTCCAGATGGAGAACGTCGGAGCAAAGTCGAAGCCGTCGATCGACAGGTTGGAACCGTCCCGCACGCCGATCTCGTCGATCGAGTCGAAGAGGTGGTCGGCTGCATAGCGAGCAAAGACGTTGGAGAGTCCGGGTTCGACGCCCATACCAACGAGTGCCAACAATCCACGGTCGCGCCAATGGGAGTCTGCGGCAAGTTGAGCAGCACCCAACGGTTCGCCGACTTCGTTGTAGGGATTCGTCAGGTGCGGCTTCGACAGGTTCATTGCCATGTCCACGTAGGTGCAGCCCGCCTCGAACGCAGCCTCGAAGATCGGATCGTTGAGCCGTGGGTCGCAGGCGTTGACGATGATGTCGATCTTGTTGGCCTTGGCCAGGGCCACGATTTCTGCCTTCTTACTGGCGTCGACCCGAGCGGTGGTGAATCGATCGGGGTTGTCCAGGTTCTTCAGTGCATCGATGCACCGCTGTTCGCTGATGTCGGCCAGGACGAAGGCATCAAAGAACGTTCGGGACTCGGCAATCGATGCCATGCTGGCCCCCACTCCGCCGGCGCCGACGACGAGAATGCGACTCACGAGTGGGGTTCCTTGGTTCCGTCGGATGCGGGGGCATCCGAGAACCTTGAGGCTACCCGAGCCCGCGACTCACTTCGTGCAAAAGAGCACTAGCTCAATGCCTGTACCGATCCGACGAGGACGAAGGTGCAACCAACGTGTTTGTCCTTGAAGGTGACGGTCAAGGTTGAACCGCTGGCCGAGAGGGTCGCGTTTGCGGTCTCGTTCGTGCCACGACAGAGATTCTTCACGACGACATCACTCTGTTTTGCGCCCGAGATCGTCCATGTCACCTGGTCGACTTTCTCATCACGACTCGCTGCGTACGACGTCGACACCTTCTTCGACACTGCGAGCAAACCACCGATGCGAGAGTCGAATCCCCCGAACGCCAACAGCGATTCACCGTTGCTCAGGTCGAGTCGATCCGGATCCGGCGCCAACCAGGAGAGGCTTGACGGCTGGCTCCAGCTGGCGCCGTCGTTCGTCGAGGTGCGCACCTCGGTGACTTTTTCGGCGCCCTTGTCGGCGGGAAACCACAGTTCGAGTTGTCCGGATGAGTTGCGGTACAACTCCGGGTTCGTCTGAATGTCGTAGCTCTGAGCAAACGTACCCGCCGCGTCGATCGACCAGCTCACGCCGTCGGTGGACGTGAGCTTGCAGGCTTGTCGCTGGAACGGAGCGGACTTCCCTGCGGCGAGGTCGTGGGCGAATGCGAGGTACCCGCCTGCCACCTTGACGACCTGGGCATCACCCAGGAATCCGGCTGCGGCTCCTGCTGCGTTCTTGCACGACGAAGTCGGTACGCTCGCCCCGCTTCCAGCGACGAAGTCCTTGCCGGTGGTCGAGGTGAAGCGCGTGAGTGCGTCAACCCCACCTCCGCCGGGTAGCCAACCCCATGCTTCGTAGCCGCCGCTCTCTGCCGCTCGCACGGAAACCGGCGAACCGACGTCGATTCGAACACCGCCCTCCAGGGTCCATGTCCTTCCGTTGTCGGAGGAAACGTAGGAGTGAATCTTGTTGTCGAATCCACTGAGGGGAATCTGTGGTTCGTTGCCGTTCTTGAAGAACATTCGCAACGTGCCATCGGACAGTTGGAGCAACGCCGGGTCGGAGATGTTTCCGAGACCCGACTGGTTGGAACCAGCAGACCACAGCAGTCCGTAGGTGAGTGGTGTCAACGACGTCGCCGTAGAGCCGCCGGCGGTACCGCTCGACGATCCACCACTCGATTTCGTTGCCGTCGTGCAGTAGGTCACCTGCTTCTTCTGAGCGACCGACAGGACCTTGGCCTTGGTGATGGCCAAGGTCGACTTGCTTCCGTACTTTTTGACGAGGCAGTCACGTACGGGCGGCGAGATGGAAAATGCCGTTGCGAGGTGTGAAGTACCCGCTACTCCGAGAAGGAAGGTGACGGCTACTGCAGTGAAGGTGCGTTTCATGTTTGACTCCCGATCTTCGGTCCGCATGTTGCGGTGGTCGAGTACCCCAAACTAGCCGTTGGCCTCGCTGGGGAAGCAATAGGTGATCTCACTGAATTTGTCCTTGGCGAACACGTACAAGAGTCGCAACGTTTCGGTACCTACGTTGTATGCCACATGCTCCGCGTTTGGCGGTATCCACACTGCGTCCCCTGCTTGCACTCGATACGACTCGCCATCGACCACTACTTCGCCCTCGCCGGCAAGTATGTGGTACATCTCGGCTGGTTCGTGGGTATGTCCCCGCGTCGGACGCGCAACTCCAGCCGGCACCTCGGCGATTCCGGCGACCAGTTCCGAGGTCGGCATGGTGTCGCCACCGATGAGCTCCCACCATCGCACGTGACCACGCGTATCGCTGTTCCACTCGTGTTGCTTCACGCCGCTCACGCGAGTGATCACCGGTTTGGCCACGCACCAAGAGTAGGCGGGAATGACGGGACGGCCTCCATGCCGCTCGACCGAAACATTGGACTACTGTCTGGTCATGTTCCTTGACGGCGCGCGAGTGCTGGTCACCGGTGCGTCTCGTGGGATCGGAGAGGCAATTGCACGCGAAGCCGCCTCGCGTGGCGCCAAGGTGATCGGCGTCGCCCGTAGCGCCGGTGTACTGACGACGGCGATGCAATCCATCCACGGCGTGGCGGTGCCGTGCGACCTCTCGGTGGAGTCGGAACGAATCGACCTGGTCGGTCGGCTGGAGTCGATTCACGGTCCAATCGATGTATTGATCAACAATGCCGGCGTCGATGACACCAAGATGTTTGCGAATGCTTCCTCTCACGACGTTCAGCGCGTCATCACCCTCAACCAGGTCGTACCGATCGAGTTGATGCGCCAAGCGGTACCCCTCATGCGTTCACGGGGTCGTGGACACGTGGTCAACATCTCCTCTCTTGCCGCAGCGGGCGGATTTGCCGGCATGACCCTGTACTGCTCATCCAAGGCAGGACTCTCCGGGTTCCATCGCGTGCTTCGACATGAACTGAAGGGATCGCCGGTCGGCCTCAGCCTCGTGGAGATCGGACCCATTCCCACCGACATGCTGGCCAACGTCAAGAACGTTCGGGCGGCGGAACGAATGTTCGCGCGACTACGACACCTCCAGCTTCTCCCCGAAGTTCCGCGCGAACGGGTTGCTCGGGCGGTGTGCGACGCGGTCGAGCGCAACGTCCCGAACGTATGCCTGCCGAAACGCGCGAAGATCTATCCCGTTCTCGTTGGACTGCCGCAGCAGATAGTGAACCTGCTGACGAGGGATGTCAAGCGATAGATAGCGTTCACGGCGTGAGCCTGAGCGTCGTCGGCGACTTCGCTTGGGACGTGCTGATTCGCACCAACAACGAGGTGTTGAAGGGTGGCGACTCGTTCGGCGAAGTGCTGCTGCACCCCGGTGGAAGCGCGGCCAACGTCGCCGTGTGGGCACGTCGATGCGGTCTCGAGACACACTTCATCGGCAAGATCGGGCGAGACCGCCTGGGTGACCTCGCCCGAGAGGACTTGGAACGCGAGGGCGTCATCCATCACTTCATTCAGACCGACGCCCACCTCACGGGCAGCGTCGCGGTGTTCGTCGACCAAACCGGTGAGCGCAGCATGGTGTCGGGCCGCGGTGCCGACTTCTTCCTCCTCCCCCAGGAACTGCCGAAGCAGGTCATCAATCGAACCGATTACCTCCACCTCACTGCGTGGTCGTTCTTCACCGACCCGCCGCGCACCGCCGCACGACTCGCAGCCGAGATCGCACGCGCCAGCGGCAATCTCATCTCCTTCGACCCTGCGTCGTTCCAAATGATCGAGGAGATGGGGGTTGCCACCTTCTGGTCCTACGTGAAGGACCTCGGCATCACCGTCTTCCTCCCCAACTACGAGGAGGGTCGCGCGCTCACCAATCGACTCGATCCGACCGACATCGCCGCATCACTCGCCGATCAACTTTCCGGCGCAACGATCATTCTCAAACTCGATTCGGAGGGTGCGCTCGTACACCACGAGGGCAGGCAAACCGCGATTCCGCCGGCAACCAACAATCTGGTGGATGCGACGGGAGCCGGCGACTCGTTCGCCGGTGCGTATTTGGCTCATTTCTCCAAGCACGGCTCGGTGTTGGATGCTGCACGGTTTGCCACTCGGGTTGCCGCATGGGTCATCGAACACCTCGGGGCGCGACCCGCCGCCGATGCCTCGCTGGCTCGCATCATTGCCACGAATTAGAACTCGAGGACGACGAGGTCGTTCAGGCGCGCGCATCCGAAGGCGGAGTGACGCCATCGGGAGGAAGTCGCTCGCCGCGAGGCAAGGGGAAGTACTTGTGGTGCCATGCACCGGTCACTTC
>SXPW01000135.1 GCA_005793785.1 Actinomycetota bacterium
ACCAGTTCGTCGTTGATGGTGCTGTCGCCGCGCGCCGACAAATCGGCTTCGTCCGACATGACCGCGGCATCGAGCGCCGCAAGACGGGCCCGCAGTTCGTTGTCGGTCTTGTCGCCCGCCGCCTTCTGTTCGGCGAGTGCCTGCAGTCGCGCCTGCAATCCGCCGATTTCGCGACCCGCGACGTGCAGTCGCAACGTACGCAACTCGGCGACCAACGCACCATGCCGACGGGCGGCATCGGCCTGGCGCTCGAGCGGCTTCAACTGGCGTCGCACCTCGCGCAACAAGTCCTGGGCACGCATGAGGTTGGCCTCGGTGCTCTCGAGTCGGCGTTCGGCTTTCTCCTTGCGCTTGCGGTGCTTGAGCACACCGGAGGCCTCCTCGATGATCGAACGTCGATCCTCGGGGCGGGCGTTCAACACCGCGTCGATCTGACCCTGGCTCACGATCACGTGTTGTTGACGACCGACACCCGCGTCGGACAACAACTCCTGCACGTCCAACAGTCGGCAGTTCACGCCGTTGATCGCGTATTCACTCTCCCCCGTGCGAAACAGGGTGCGGGTGACGGTGACCTCGGAGAACTCGATGGGCAGCAACCCCGCCGAGTTGTCGATGGTGAGCGACACCTCGGCGCGACCGAGGGCCGGTCGCTTGGCGGTACCGGCGAAGATGACGTCGTCCATTTTTTGACTGCGTACCGACGACGGAGCCTGGGCACCGAGCACCCAGGCGATGGCGTCCACCACGTTGCTCTTGCCCGAGCCGTTGGGGCCCACCACCACGGTGACCCCGGGCTCGAGTTCCAGGGTGGTCGAGTCGGCGAACGACTTGAACCCCTTCATCGTCAACGACTTGAGAAACATCTCCGAAAACAGTAGTTCGGCGCGATACCGCCGCAGCGTCTTGTCTCGCGGTGACGGTTGCGGCCGGTCGACGACTCAGTGCTGGCAACGGGGGCAAAAGCACGTGCTTCGACCCGCCACGATTCGTCGCACGATGCGCGCCTTGCGACACGTGATGCAGCGTTCGCCGGCGCGGTCGTACACCCG
Source organism: Actinomycetota bacterium (assembly GCA_005793785.1). GTDB lineage: Bacteria > Actinomycetota > Acidimicrobiia > Acidimicrobiales > Ilumatobacteraceae > F1-60-MAGs027. The sequence continues at coordinate 1,053 of SXPW01000135.1, forward strand.
ATGTTCGGTTTGAAACCAACCGGGATCACCGTCGATACCCACGTACTGCGTGTCGTCGAGCGTGCTCCCACCCTTTTCCACCGCGTCGCGCAACACGTGATGAATCGCGGCGACGAGACGTTTTCTCGTCGCTGCATCGAGCCGCGACGGCAGGCGATCGTGACGGAGTCGTGCCCGATGGAGGATCTCGTCGGCGTAGATGTTGCCGATGCCCGCGATGCGATGCTGGTCGAGGAGCAACGCCTTCAGGTTGCCGCGGCGCCCACGGAGGATCTCGGCCAGTCGGGGCTCGTCCAACCCGTCGACGATCGGGTCGGGACCGAGTCTGGCCAGTTCCGGAGCAACGTTCGCTTCGTCGTCGCGATCGAACACCACCACCTCGCCGAATGTGCGCGGGTCGACGAACCACATCTCGTGTCGACGACCCGCCGAATCGGGCGAGAGATGCATCACCACGTGGGTGTGCGGCGGGCGTGGCGTTCCGGCGTCGACCACCAGCACCCGTCCGCTCATGCGCAGGTGCATCATGAGCACGCCGCCCGAATCGAGGTCGCACAACAGATACTTGCCGCGGCGACGCGCCGCAACGAGTCGCGCACCCGTGAGCCCGTCGATGATCGCCTCGCGGCCCTGACGGCGCACCGTGCGTTCGCGGAACACCTCCACACGTTCGATCACCCGACCAACGGCGCGACGTTCGATTCCGCGACGAACCGTTTCGACCTCTGGTAGCTCAGGCACGGCGGATCACTGCAGGGTGATTCGACTCAGCCACGGCTGGCGCGCAACGAGTCGATCGCCTCGGCAGCCGCTTCTTGTTCGGCGGCCTTCTTCGTGCGACCACTCCCCGAGCCGTGACGACGACCCGCCACGAACACGTCGGCGAAGAACTTCTTGTCATGGTCGGGACCCTCGTCGCGCAACTCGTAGACCGGAACGCCGAGGTCGTACTCCGAGGCGAGTTCCTGCAATTGCGTTTTGGGGTCGAGATACTTGAGCCCGGGCACCGCACCGGCGATCTCGGGGGCGAGCAGGCGAAGCGACAACTCGTGCGCTACCTGGTTGCCGGCGTCGAGCAGCACCGCTCCGATCACTGCCTCGAACGCGTTGGCGAGGATGGAGGTCTTGTCGGCACCGCCTCCCGCCGATTCTCCACGACCCAGCCGAATGAACCGACCGAGACCAATACGTCGCGCTGCCACCGCCAGCGTTTGTGCGTTCACCACGCTCTTGCGCAGGTCGGTGAGCACACCCTCGTCGAACGTGGGATGACGACGGTACATCTCGTCGGCCAGCACCAACCCGACGACGGCGTCCCCGAGGAACTCCAACCGTTCGTTCGACGGTTCGTCGTCGTGTTCGGCGGAATACGACGAGTGCGTCAGCGCCAACCCGAGCAACGAGAGATCGCCGAACGAGTGGCCGATCACCGTCGCGCACTCGCGCAGCAGCGACTCGTTCACGAGCGGCCGTCCACGACTATGCGCTCACCGCCACGGCAGCGCGAATCTTTTCCACGATGTCGCCCTGCACCATGTCGCGGGCGACCTTGATGCCGTTCACCATCGCTCGCGCGCTCGACGAGCCGTGCGAGATGATGCACACGCCGTTGAGACCGAGCAGCATCGCACCACCCGTGGAGTCGGGATCGAACTGCGAGTACAACTCGAGGAATGCGGGCATGAGCGCGTCGGCATGTTCCTTGTACTGCGGTTGTCCGATCGCGGTGAACAACGATTTCACCACCGTCTTCAACGCGCCTTCGAGGCTCTTCAATGCCACGTTGCCGGTGAAGCCGTCGGTGACCACCACGTCCACCTCGGTGGTCATGATGTCGCGACCCTCCACGTTGCCGATGAAGTTGATGCCCTGATGCGAGGACAGCAATTCGTATCCCTGCTTGCGCAACGTGTCGCCCTTGCCGGGTTCCTCGCCGATCGACAGCAAACCGACCTTCGGCGACGCGATGCCGTAGCGCTCGCGCGAGAACACCGAGCCCATGGTCGCAAACTGGGTGAGCCACGCGGCTTCCACCTCTGCATTCGCCCCCGCATCGAGCAGGATCGTGGGCGTCGAACCCGGCACCGGGATCGGCGTGGCGATCGCCGGACGCTTCACGCCGTCGATGCGACCCATGCGCAGCAGGGCGGATGCCATCGTCGCACCGGTGTTGCCCGCCGAGATCATCGCGCTCGCCAAACCATCACGAACGGCCTCGGCGCTACGCACCAGCGTGGAGTCCTTCTTCTTCTTGACCGAGCCGGCTGGATCCTCGTCCATGCCGATGACCTCGGTGGCGACCAACAACTCGAGGTCACCGCGATCGGCGAGATCGGCCGGACCCACGAGCAGGACGGGAATCCCCTCGGCTGCCGCTTGACGTGCGCCGGCAACGATCTCGCTCGGGGCTTTGTCGCCACCCATGGCGTCGACGGCGATCGGCTTCATGGCCGGAACGTTCGGGTTCATGGCAGGAACCGTAAGACTAAATGCCGCGCTTGCAGCGAGGAATTATTCGACCGCGTAGGCGACGCGACCCTTGTACCAACCGCAGTTGGAGCACACGACGTGCGGCTTCTTCACCGTGCCACAACGCGGGCAGGTGCTCTGGGCCGGGGTGTGCAGACGCATGTTGATGGAACGGCTGGTGCGTCCACGGGCCTTGGAGCGCTTTTTCTTCGGTACGGCCATTTCGTCACTCTACCGTGCGGTCGCGACGGTCACGCAGGGCATCAGCCCTCGTCGAGTTTGCCGCGCAGGGCGTCGAGTGCCGCCCATCGCTCGTCGCGAGTTTCACTCACGCAACGGCACGACACCGTGGCGCGATCGGCACCACACTGCGGGCAGAGCCCCGGACAATCGGGTCGACACAACGGTGCGTCGGGCACCGCGAGAAGTACCGCCTCGCGGACGGGCAGCGTGAAGTCGATCTGGTCGCCGACGAGCGGTTCGGCGTCGCCGTCGACGGCGAGGTCCTCGGCACCATCGTTGTTGCGACGATGCGCCGACACTTCGCGGGAGAACGCCTCGGCGATCTCCGCCTCGGCCACGCCGTTGACGGGACGCAAACATCGGCGGCACATCGACGCCCACGGCACGGTGGCGCTCCCCTCGGCCACGATGCCCGTGGACGAACTCTCGAGGTCGATCTCCACCGTCACATCGTCACCGTCGGCGATTCGCGAGTCGCCGAAGTCGAACACCGCGGCCTTGGCGACGACGCTGATCGACTTCTCCGAGCCCGGTCGACGCAGGAGGTCGAGCACGTTCACGACGAGCGTGGAACTCATCGCGACACCACCCAGTGATCCGATGTGGGGCGAACCATGCCGGAACGCCTGCTAATTGAGGTCGCGCGTGCGGTCAACTTCTTGGTCGAAGAACTCGCCCGACATGTCGGGTGCGTCCTGCGTCATTTGATCGTTGGCTTGCTGGATGCCCGTGATCGACAATCGGTCGCGACCATGCTTGATGGTCTTCATCAAACGGTCGATGAGGATCTCCACGCTGCCGAGGCGACGGTCGAGGAAGTCCTCGGTCTCGCTCTTCAAACGACGTGCGGTTGATTCGGCTTCGTCGATGATCTGTCGCGCCCGCGCCTCGGATGCACGAACCACCTCGGTGCGTTGCACCATGCGTTCGGCTTGCGTGCGTGCGGCTTCGATGATTTCGTCGGCTTCACGTTGCGAACGGTTGAGGAAGTTCTCCTTCTCCTTCAACATGAACCGCGCCTCGCGCACCTCCACCGGCAGACATTGGATGGCGTCCTCGAGCAACGCGACCACCTCCTCGCGGTCGATGCGTGGGGTGCTCGACAACGGCACGTTCGGGGCCTTGGAGATCAGGTCGATGAGGTCGAGCAGAATCGCCTCGGCGTCGCCCATTTGTACGTCGGGGAGTTCCTCGGTCGGGAGGTCGTCGTTGTCAGTCATGATGTTGCTCCGTTTGAACTAGCGGCGAGCGCGGCTCGCCAGCGCCTTGGCAACCGGTGCGGTGACCATTACCGAAGCGTCTCCACCGTAGTGCGCGATCTCCCGCACGAAGCGACTACTTATATAGGCGTGCTCGGGCAAAGCGAAGAGCACCATCGTGCGCACACCCGACACCGTGTAGTTGGTGTGGGCCATCTGCGATTCGATGTCGAAGTCGGTGGCGCTGCGCAGGCTCTTCACGATGCAGGTGGCCCCCACTTTCTTGGCGGCATCGACGGCCAAACCGGCGTGCGCCTCCACTCGGATTCCCGCCAAATGTGCGGTGGAGTCCTTCGCCAGTTGCACACGCTCCTCGACGGAGAACATTCCGGTCGGCTTCTCCGGATTGTGCATGACGGCGATGACCACCGAACCGAAGATGCCGGCGGCCTGGGCGGCGACGTCGAGATGTCCGAGGTGAAACGGGTCGAAACTGCCGGGATACAGCACCACTTGCTGGTTCGCCATCGACTTCTACGGTACCCGTCGGGCGGTGCTTACTCGACCCGCCGCAAGAACGTCACATGGGTGCGTCCGTAACGCTTTTCGCGCAGCGACTCCCAACCTTCGGGGGCCGGAATTGCCGCGGCCGCCTCGGCGACCACGAGTCGGCACGGCACCCGCGCGAGCAATTCGTTCCATTGCGTGAATTCGTACGGCGGATCGGCAAGGACCAGCGTGGCATCCGTGCACTGTGCAACCAGCGTCAACGCATCGCCGCGCAACACGGTGGATCGGTCGCCGATTCCGAGCGAAGTTATGTTCGAGGTCAACGTATCGAGCGCGCGCTTGTCGCGTTCGATGAACGTGGCATGTCCGGCGCCGCGACTGAGCGCCTCGATACCGAGCGCGCCCGTGCCGGCGAAGCAGTCGACGATGCGAGCCCCCGACAGGTCGTAATGACTACCGAGGCTGTTGAAGATGGCCTCGCGCGCCATGTCGGTTGTGGGACGAGTGGTCTTGCCTTCCGGCGATTCGATACGACGACCGCGAAGTTCTCCCGCCACCACTCGCATGCGAACAACGCTATTGCCGGAGTGCTTGACTGTTGCTGTGCACGACGAGGAGAACGGCGAGTTGCAACGCGCCGAACCGCCGGCATCGACGATCATTTGCGTGGACTGCGGTGGTACCGCCCACCTCATCACACCCGCACCCGAGGACGGCGAGTGGTACGTCGGCGACGTCACCGCCTACCGGTGCAGCGACTGCCGCGACCGATGGGACCTGGTACTCGCCTAGTCCTTGGTGAGGAATTCCTTCTCTTCGCGGGCCAGAAGCAGGTTCACTTCTCCTGCCAGGTCACGATGACGTTTCAACGTCGGGTCGGCGTCGATGATCTCGAACGCGGCCTCGCGTGCGGCCTTGATCAACGTTTCATCGCGACGCAGTGAGGCCAGTTTCAAGTCGCTGGCACCCTTTTGCGCGGTGCTCATGAGCGTGCCTTCACCGCGCAATTCGAGGTCGACCTCGGCGAGGTAGAAGCCGTCGGTCGACTTGACGAGCGCCTCCACCCGTTCGACACCGACGTTGGAATTCTTGCGTACGAGCCAGCAGCGACTCGCGATCGAGCCGCGACCGACACGACCACGCAACTGGTGCAGCTGGGCGATACCGAACCGATCGGCATCCAGGATCACCATGCACGTGGCGTTGGGGACGTCGACACCG
>SXPW01000136.1 GCA_005793785.1 Actinomycetota bacterium
CCGTCACCCGCTCTAGTGCTCCGTAGGACCTTCACATGACGTGGGGTCCACGGGGAAGAATCGCTAGCGGTTGATTCCTCGTTCCCGGTCGGCGGCTTCGCGCACGGTCATCATCGCAAAGAGGAATGCCCCGGTGCCGACGATGAAGAAGATGACGCAGCCGAAGCCGAAAATGGCGCCTTGGCTCATATCATCCGTTCCGTCGTTGCGACGCCACGAGGAATGCACCGAGGGCCAGGATCGAGGGCACCCAAGTGCCGACGAAGATGCCGTTGAGTTTGTCATCGACCGAACCGTCGTTGGCAAAGAACAGCCAGACGCTCATTGCGAGGCTGCCCGCCGCGGCGAGCAACGTGGTGATTTGCAGGATTTGGGTGGGTTTCATGGTTTCAGTCTCTCACAGGTCGTCCAACCAAGCGGTGATTCCTTGCGGCGGCTGGGCGCACCAGTCAGCGGGCACTACGACGAGTGCGGGACGTGCTCGACGAGTTTCGACGACGAGCACGTCCCGAGCAGGTGTGAGCCACACCCATGCCCAGCGACCCCGATGACCGATCCAACTGAACCAACCCATGGCCCGCTGTCGCGACAGGGCGGTGCCGGCAATCTTCCAGCGAAGTCGTCGGCCGACTACTTCGGACGAACTCATCCACACTCCGACGATTTCCGTCGACGAGAAAAGGAACCGTCGCGGTGCGTAGCACCCGAGCAATCTCGCAGCCGCCGACAACGTAATCTCACAACTCCCGTCCGGAGCGAACTCGACTTGCGAAATACCCACGACGATGCGTCGGGTCAGGTGATCGACGCCGCATAAATGCCGGCGATGGTGCCATCCAACATGGCGTCGAACTCGGCATCGGACTGCTTAGCCGAGAGCCCCTCGGTGAGTGCCCGCGAGAAGCTGGCGATCATGCCGTGGTTGTCACCCAGTTTCTGGTTGGCGACGCTGCGCGAATAGCCACCCGAGAGCGCGACGACGCGAAGCACGCTGGGATGCGCCACCAGATTCGCATAAAAGTTCGGGGTGTCGGGCAGCGTGAGTTTGAGCATTACCGGCTGGGTCGCGGGCTGCTTGTCGAGTTGTGCAACGAGGGCGTCCCTCAACAAGGCTTCGGCTTCGGCCTTGTTCGGGCTCTTGATATCGACTTCAGGTTCGATGATCGGAACGAGCCCGCGGCTGAGAATCCGGCGACCAACCTCGAATTGCTGGTTCACCACTGCCGAGATCCCCTCGCGATTGGCAAGTTTGATGACCGAACGCATCTTGGTGCCGAAGATTCCCTTGTCAACCGCCCGGGCGAGCAGTACGTCGATGTCGGGCATCGGCTTCATCATCTGCACGCCATCCCGTTCGTCGGCGAGTCCCTTGTCCACCTTGAGGAACGGCAGGACTTGTTTCTTCTCCCACAGGTACGTGGCGCTCCCCAACCCGTCAATCTCGCGGTCCATGGTGCCCTCGAACAAGATCGCGCCGAGCACCCGATTGCCACCGAATGCGGGGCTCTTGATCATCCGCGTGCGCATGGCGTGAATGAGATCGAACATCTGGTCTTCGTTGGAGTATTCCGATTCCTTGATGCCGTACAACGACAGGGCCTTGGGGGTGCTACCACCGCTCTGGTCGAGTGCCGCGATGAATCCCTTGCCGTTGCGCATTCGATCAACCTGTTGCGCGTGAAGTGTCATGGGATTCTCCTCACCTCGAAGAATAGTGTGAACGAGTGCTTGCGATCGTCACGGGTGCCTCGACGGGTATCGGCGCGGCGGTATCCCGCACGTTCGTCAAGGCTGGCCATACGGTTGCCGGTATCGCACGCGATGGCGACAAACTCGGGGCCCTCCGACGCGCGCTCGGTGGACGTTTCGAACCTCATCCGTGCGATGTCACCGATTCCACGATCTTCTCAGCAACCCTGCGCAAGATCGCCGACGAACATGGGCGAGTCGACCTCCTCGTGAACAATGCGGGCTCCGCCAAGGTCTTGTCGATAACCGACACCACCCCACAGGAATTCCGCGCCATGCACGACCTCAACGTGGTGGCCCCTGCCGTGGCGATTCACACGCTCTGGCCATCATTCTGCACGAACGGCGATGCGCGAATCGTCAACGTTTCGTCCTTGGCGCAACTCGACCCGTTCCCGGGATTCTTCGCATATGCGTCGTCGAAATCGGCACTCCACCTCCTGACGGTGGTGGCCAACTCCGAGGGCGAGCCTCACAGTATTCGGGCGTTCACCGTGGCGCCAGGTGTCGTCGATACACCGTTGCACCGCTCCCTGATGCCCGAGGGTCTCGCTCCAGTTGACGGGCTCAGTGCGTCACTGATGCCCGACGAAGTGGCATCCCGCATTCTCGACGTTGCAAACGGCAAGTTTGACGACCGTGCTGGTTGGGTGCTCGCTCTTCCAGCACCGGCTGCAGTGATGTCACTACGACGCTGGATCATCGAGCATCCGGGCGGCGGCGTAGAAATCGTCTCGTAGCCTGAGTCGCGAACATGACCGAGGCAAGCGCACAGTCGGGCACACCGCACGTCGCCGTCTACCGACACGAACACTTCAATGCCGCGCACCGAATCCACAATCCTGCGCTCAGCGATGCCGAAAATGCGCGAATCTACGGAAAGTGCAACAACCCCAACTACCACGGACACAACTACGAATTGACGATTCGCGTCAGCGGACCGATCGACCCGGTGATTGGCTACGTGATGGATCTCGGCGAACTCTCCGCGCTCGTAAAGCAACACGTGCTCGACCGCCTCGACCACAAGAACCTGAACCTCGACGTTCCCGAGTTCGCCAACGTGAATCCGACGGCAGAGAACATCGCGGTGGTCATCCACTCGCTCCTGCGACGTCACGTTCCAACGAAGTTCGATCTCCACGTGATTCTCGGTGAGACGCCCCGCAATATCGTGCAATTCCCCGCCGACATCGTCCGCCACGGCACTCGACCGAATCCCTGATTCCCCTTCCATCACGAGAGGACACCGACCATGGCATACAAGAAGATCGAAACGTACGACGAGGCGACGACTCGCGACCTCGCAACGGCCTACCGCGAAGTAATTGGTCTCATCGGTGAGGACCCCAATCGCGAAGGACTCCTGAAGACACCGGAACGTATCGCCAAGGCGATGCAATTCCTCACGCAGGGACAAGGACACGACCCGGTGGAGGTCATTCGTGGAGCAATCTTCACCGAGAGTGTGCAGGAAATGGTGATCGTGAAGGACGTCGAGATGTACAGCCTGTGTGAGCATCACATGATTCCCTTCTTCGGGAAGGCCCACGTGGCCTACATTCCCAACGGCTACATCACCGGACTTTCCAAGGTGGCTCGAGTCGTCGACATCTGCGCGCGGAGGCTGCAGGTACAGGAGCGACTTACCACGCAGATCCGCGATGCGTTTCAGGAGGCGTTGAGTCCACTCGGCGTTGCAGTGGTGATCGAGGCAAAGCACCTCTGCATGATGATGCGCGGCGTCGAGAAGCAGAACTCCGTCACGACGACATCGGCATTCTGCGGGGCCTTCGAACACGAGCCAACACGCAGCGAGTTCTTGAGACTTCTCAGTAGCAGCCTGTCGTAACGATCGTCGGGCAGAGCCGACGCAGGATCACGCGGCGAGTTCACCTGCCAGCGACGACAATCGTTGCATCACGGATGCTTCGATGGAACCGTCGTCCCCGATCACGGTATTTACTTTGGGAATCAACAACTCCGGCCCGATGAGCGTGGCCCCGAACAACGGAATCATGTTGCGGAGATACTCGACCGAGGCCTTCCCGCCGCGATCGCCCGGTGAACAACCAAAGACGCCGATGCGACGGCCGATGAGACAGTGTTTCGCGAACGGCCGCGACGCCCAGTCGATGACGTTCTTCAGGCCGCCGGGCACGTTGTAGTTGTATTCGGGTGTCCCGATGAGTACGGCGTGCGATTCACCGAGTTCCCGTCGCAGGTCGGCGACGCTCTGCGGTGGCGTCGCCGTATCCAAATCGCCGTCATACGTGGGGAGCGCACGCACATAGTCGCGCATCACGAAGTTGGGGTATTGGTTCACGATTGCCCGACAAAGTGCGGAGGTGAACGACCCGGCTCGCAGACTTCCCGAGATGACGATGACCGTGCCTGCCACGGGAGGCGACCCTATCTCCTTCGTTCGTCCGACCAGTATCGGGCGTGTATTGGCGCGCTCATCAGCGCAGGAGTGCAACCACTCCGACGCCGAACAGCGTCAAGACGAGGAGCCCACCGGCTGCAGCGGCAAAACGTCGGTCACCATCGCGTGACCATTGCATCGCCAGAGCGCCGACTCGAAGGATCGGAAGTCCCCCCAGGAGGAGCAGTGCCGCAGAATCCAGCCATTCTCCGGTATCACCTCGCATCATCACCCCGAGTGCGGCAGCGACCGTTGCCGCGACGATGAGCCGCGTCGTCCATTGTCGAATCATGCCCGGATCACCAAGACCGTGGCCACTACCACCAGCATCAGGGCGGTAGCTCGCCGCACCACCGGCGGAGACATCCGTCGTTGGAGCATCGAACCCATGGTTCCACCCGCCACTGCGCCGATGACGACGAGCGCACCATCCGATACCACGACTCTCCCATCCATCGCCATCAACAGGAGTGCCGTCGACGCGGTGATTCCGATGGTGAAGGTACTGGTGGCGGCGGCAACCTTCGCCGGCAGTTTCATGAGTTCACTCGACAGTGGGGTTTTGAGAAATCCCCCACCGACACCCGCGAGACCGGTGACGAATCCTGCGACCGACATCGTGACGACGCCGAGGATCATCCGCGTCGGCGCATACGGAACCGCCGCATCGTTGAGTCGGTAGACACCCGAAAGCGATCCGTGGTGTTCGCCGATCGACTCCGCTCCGAGCGAGGCATCCGGTTTCCAGCGGACACCCTTGCGAATGGCGCTCCCTGCTGCGGCCACTACGGCGAGCGCGGCCAGCACGTAGGACATCAGCCGATCGGTGAATTGACCCGCGAGCAGAACACCGACGATTGCTCCCGACGTCGCCCCCAATTCCGTGACGACGGCGAATCGATGATTGACCGCGCCGTCCTGTAGTTGGGTCCTGCCTGCGGCAATGGAACCAGCAATCACGCTCACCAATCCGAGCGGTGCCGCTTGAGCGATGGTCATGTCGCCGAACGACAAGAGGGGCACGAGCAGAATTGCCCCTCCGAGTCCGCCGATTGCTCCGAGACTCGATGTCATGAATGCGAGTGCGATGATCAACACATCACGCCATGAACCACCCACTGGAGCGAGCATAGAGTCAATGAGGTGAAGAATCCGTTTCCCTTTCCGCATCCCGTCAACGAAACATCGGCTCGACTCGTCGCCGGCGGTGTGGTGTTGATGAGCATTTCGTTTGCGTCGACCGGGGCGGCATGGTTGCTCATTCCACTCACCTACGGCTTCCTTGCCCGCGTGACGACGGGCCCGACGTTCAGTCCGCTTGGTCAGTTGGCAACTCGAGTAGTTACTCCTCGAATTCGGGCGAAACATCGGCTCGTTGCAGGCCCGCCCAAGCGCTTCGCGCAGTTCGTCGGCTTGATCTTCTCGGGGACGGCAAGCGTGTTGTGGATTCTCGACCTCGGTACGGCCTCCCGGGTGGTTGCCGCATTGCTGGCGTGCGCAGCATTGCTCGAGTCGGTGTTTGCGGTGTGCCTCGGATGCATCATGTTCGGTTGGCTGATTCGATGGGGCGTCGTGCCCGATCGAGTGTGCGAACAATGCAGCAACCTGAATCTCGAATCTGCCGTCAACTCGTAACGAACGTTCCGAGGCGGTACCGATTTCGAGGTCCTAGCGTCGGAGTTCCATGTCGAAACGAGTGGTCATCATCGGGGGTGGTGCTGCAGGAACGCTCGTAGCCATTCACATGGCAAGCGTTGCGAAGTCTCCGCTCACGATCACCGTCGTGGAACCAAGGGAGCGTCTCGGCGAGGGCATCGCGTATTCAACGCCGGACTTCGGCCACCTCCTCAACGTTCCGGCCGGCGGCATGTCGGCATTCAGCGCAGAACCCGACCACTTTCGCTCGGCAGTCGACTGCGCGGCGTCGGACTTCGTTGCGCGTCGGACGTACTCCCGGTACCTCCGAGACACCCTTCGTGCCACGCTGGAAAAGAGTCCTCACGTGACTTTGCAACACCTGCGCGATTCCGCGAGTGCAATCGAAGATTCACCACCGTCGGTCGACACCTCGGCATCCGGAGTCGTGAGCGGAGACGCCGTCGTCCTTGCACTTGGTAACGCTGCACCAACGGTTCCCGAATGGATCGCGAGAGGTCCCGCCGCCTCCACGTACCGGGTCGTAGTCGATCCTTGGCTACCGGGTGTGCTCGATTCGATCGGTGTGGACGACCGCGTGTTGTGCGTGGGGACGGGTCTGACCTTCGTCGATGTTGCGATGACGTTGGCTCGGCGTGGCGTGAACATACGTGGAGTTTCACGTCACGGATTGCTCCCACAAGTGCACGCCCCGATGGCGGCGCCCCCGCCGCTGCCCGACGACCTCGCCACCCTTCGTGCACCGAGCGACGTCCTTCGTTGGATACGACTGCAACCCGATTGGCGTTCGGCATTCGCATCGCTCCGCCCGGTCACGCAACGGATCTGGTGCTCGTGGACCACGTTCCACCAGTCGCAGTTCCTCCGCCATTGTCGCCGCCAGTGGGACGTCCACCGACACCGAATGTCACAGGACGTCGCCAACGAGTTTCACACTCTGGCCGACGCTGGACTGATTGCCATTCAGCGTGGCGACGCCCGTGCGCTCGCCGCCACGAGCGAATTCTCGGTGGTGATGCTTTGCACGGGTCCGGATGATTCCGCTTTGCTCGGCTCGGCACCGCTTGCGTCACTGGTGCTTGAAGGCTCGATTTGTCCCGGACCGCACGGCATCGGCATTGCAACCGATCCGCGGAGCGGTGCCGTTCAACGATCGGACGGCTCGAATCTTGAGGGCGTTTATGCCATCGGCCCGCTGCGTCGGGGGACGCTGTGGGAATGCACGGCGATTCCCGAAATTCGCGCCGAAGCCGAACATTTGGCGGCACAACTCGTGGAGCGCCTCTGCGTCTGAACAACTACCGCGGGTCTTGCACCACCTAGCCTGACCAACGTGGCACGTGAGCGTTTCGACGTGGTCGTCGTCGGTGCGGGGATCTCGGGTATTGGTGCAGGAGTCCACCTGCAACGGAAATCTCCCGACCGATCATTCGTAATCCTCGAGGGCCGAGAAGACATCGGTGGCACCTGGGACCTGTTCAAGTATCCGGGAATTCGCTCCGATAGCGACATGCACACGTTGGGATTCGAATTCAAACCGTGGAAGGCAGAAAAGTCGATCGCGGATGCGCCGGCGATCATGGAGTACCTGCGTGAGACGGTGGCTGAAAACGACCTGAAACGTCACGTGCGATTCGGTGAACGAGTCGTCGATGCGTCATGGTCGACCCCCACTTCCACCTGGACGGTGCGCACGCAACGCGCCGACGGAACTTGCGGTGAGTTCGAATGCAACTTCCTGTTCATGTGTGCCGGCTACTACTCCTACAAGTCGGGCTACCTGCCCGAGTTCCCCGGTCGAGAACGATTCACGGGTCGCGTCGTGCATCCACAGGAATGGCCCGACGACCTCGATTACACCGACAAACGGGTCGTGGTCATCGGATCGGGTGCGACTGCGGTGACGATCGTCCCGGCGATGGCAGACACGGCGGCGCACGTCACCATGATTCAGCGCTCACCCACCTACATGGTGTCGAGACCCGACCGCGACCCCGTCGCCAACCTGCTGCGCAAGGTGCTGCCTCAGCAACTTGCGTACGACATCACCCGGGCCAAGAACACGTGGCGACAACAGATGGTGTACAAACGAACTCGGACGAACCCCAACCAGGTTCGCAACCTCCTGCTCGGTGGAATTCGGCTGGAACTCGGTGGCGACTTCCCCGTCGACAAACATTTCACTCCGCGCTACACCCCGTGGGATCAACGACTCTGTCTGGTGCCGAATTCCGACCTCTTCGCAGCGATTCGCGCCGGTCGTGCGAGCGTCGTGACCGACACCATCGAGACGTTCACGGAAACCGGAATCCTTTTGTCCTCGGGTCAGCACGTTCCAGCGGATGTCATCGTGACCGCAACCGGACTTCAACTCGTGACGCTCGGCGAGGCGGAGATTCGTGTGGATGGTGAACTGGTCGACTTTGCGCAGACTCGCACCTACAAGGGCATGGCCTATTCCGACGTGCCCAATTTGGCCACGAGTTTCGGGTACATCAACGCGTCGTGGACGCTTCGTGCCGATCTGACGTGCACCTACGTGTGCCGTCTGCTCAACCACATGCGTTCGACCGGAACTCGCCAGTGCACGCCGCGACTGCGTCCGGGCGAGGAGCACATGCCGCATCGCCCCTGGATCGACGGCTTTTCCTCCGGTTATATGCAACGCGTCATGCATCTGATGCCGAGCCAGGGAGACCGGGAACCCTGGCTGAATCCGCAGAACTACGACAAGGACAAAAAGATGTTCCGCGAAGGCGCCGTCGACGATGGCGTCATGCGATTCACGAATCCGACCGAGGAGGTGGTTGATGCCCCGTTTGCGTCAAGTTCCGCGCGCTGAGGCGGACCCCTCGGTCGTTCCCGTCTACGACATGCTCTTTGGCGATCGCGACCCGGTTGCACATCCCGGGACCGCGACGGGGACTCCTGGAGACTGGTGGACGGTATTCGCATTGGTGCCGGAGGTGTTCGAGCACGCGGTTCGTGGTTTCGCTCTCTACCGCAATCCTGCACGGAAACTCGATGCGCAACTCCGCGAACTCGGACAGACGCGCGTAGGTTGGGCCCGCGCCAGTCAGTTCGTGTACTCACAGCATTGCAAGTCGTGCCGAACGGCGGGTATCAGCGAGGAGAAGATCACAGCGATCCCCCACTGGTCGACGAGCGATGTCTTTTCAGCCGCTGAACGGGCCGTCCTTGCATACACGGATGCTCTGGTATACGACGGTGGTCGAGTTGCCGACGGGGTGTTCGAGGCGCTCCGTGATCATCTCAGCGATGAAGAGATCCTCGAGTTCACCTACATCACGGCGATGTACGACATGCATGCCGTCATGAGCAGGGCTCTTCGAACGGAGTTCGACGACCGCGACGAACCGATCGTCGAAATCGACGGACCTGACGGACCACGCATGGGGCTGAAGATCCGATGATCACCCGCAGTGGTGTCCACCACGTGGCATATGCATGTCGCGACCGTGAGGCCACACGGCACTTCTACGAGGACCTACTCGGCTTCCCGCTCGTGCATACCGAGGTGACCCGGATTCCCGAGAGCGACTCGCACTTCCTCCACCTTTTCTTCGAACTCGGTGATGGTTCGTCGATCGCGTTCTTCGACCTCCACGACATGGGCGAGAAGTCCGACTGGCGTTCCGACGTGTCGACGGGCAATGGTTTGCCGGTGTGGGTGAACCACATTGCGTTCAAGGCCGATCAAGCAACCCAGGATCGCGTGCGAAGTCATCTCGCGGCCAACGGCATCGAGCCGATCATGGACGTGGATCACGGATGGTGCCACTCGCACTACTACCTCGATCCGAACGGCATCATGGTCGAGTTCTGTCGCGACACTCCCGGGTTCACTCCTGACCCGACCGCAGCCCGCCAAGCGCTGCGCTAGTCAGCCCACACGTCTTGACCTCAGCGCCTGGGTGGGGTGCTCGTACGAGCACCCCACCCAAGTTCACTGTGGATCAGGCTGGTGGCTGGGCCTTCAAACCATTGACGATGGTGCGCACTGCGGGCGGCATTTGCGCAACGTCGGCAGGTGCCATCGCGCGTGCCTGATCGGGCGACAGCGCGTTGGCTTGATCTGGCTTCATGCCCCTGAACGCCTCGCTCGGCAACGCGTTGATCTGTGCCGTATCGAGCGACTTCAGTGCATCAGTCGGAATTGCACCGAGTTGCGCACCCGACACCTGTCGCAGCGCCGTCGGTGGCAACGCGTCGACCTGGGCAGGTTCGAGCCCACCGAGCGCTGCCGGCTTGAGCGCGGCAACCTGGGTCGGTTTCATCGACGTCATCGCCTCAGGAGGCAGTGCCGAAACCTGATCGGGTTTCAGCCCGCCGACTGCCGCCGGGGGCAATGCACCAACCTGCGCTGGCTTCATCTCCGCAATTGCGTCGATGGGAAGTGCGGCGGCTTGGGTGGGCTTCATCTGCGTGAGTGCAGTTGCGGGTAGTGCCGCCATCTGCTCCGGCTCGAGCGCCGCCACCGCCGTCGGCTTCAATGCACCAACCTGCGTCGGCTTCATCGTCGTCAACGCCTCGGGTGGCAGGGCCGCCATTTGGTCAGGCTTGAAACTGCCGACAGCGGACGGTGGCAATGCACCAACCTGGGCCGGCTTCATCTCCGCCATCGCCGCCGGGGGAAGCGCCGCCGCCTGTGTCGGCTTCATGACTGCCATCGCCGTGGCCGGCAAGGCAGCAAGTTGCTGCGAGTCGAGCGCGGTGAGTGCATTCGGTGGAAGGGCACCCAATTGGGTCGGCTTCATTGCCGCCATCGCTTCGGGGGGCAACGAACCGATTTGCGTCGGCTTCATCGCACCGAATGCCTGCGGTGGCAACTGATTCATCTGCGTTGGCTTCATCGCCTCGAACGCTTCGGGTGGCAACTGTCCGGCTTGTGTCGGCTTCATTGCGGCCATCGCTGCCGGTGGCAACGACCCGAATTGTGCAGGGCTCATCGCAGCCATGGCTGCCGGTGGCAGTGCCCCGAGTTGTGTCGGCTTGAAAGCCGCCATCGCTTCCGGTGGCAACGACGACAACTGCGCGGGCTTCATTCCACCCATCGCAGTTGCCGGCAGTGCACCCACCTGCAGTGGGCTCAGTGCGTTGAATGCATCGCTCGGCAACTTGGACAAGTCCGCTGGCTTCATTCCCGTGAATGCTGCTGGTGGTACCTTGTCGATGTTCCAACCGCTGATCGAGTTGATGATTGCGCCGATGTTTCCGGCCGTCGCAGGCTGGGCTAGCGGCGGCGGATTCAGCGCTTGCGGTGGCAGCGCGTTCCTTTGCTCAGGCGTGAGCGCCGCAATCGCCTCCGGTGGGAACGCCCTGAACACTCCTGGCGGAATGGCCGCCATCGTCTGCGGCGGGAATGCCGTCACCTGCTGTGGACTCAACGAACGTGCCGCATCGGGCGGAAGCGCTCGCATCTGCTGGGGTTCCATCCCCGACAGTGCCTGTGGCGGCAGCGCCGCGAACTGGTCAGGCTTGAAACCCTGCATCGCCTGTGGTGGCAATGCGGCGAACTGGTCGGGCTTGAAACCCTGCATCGCCGTCGGCGGGATCACGTTCATCTGCGAGAACCGCATGCCTTCCATCGCTGCGGGTGGCACGGCATTCATCTGTTGCGGATTGAACGCCGTCATTGCCTGAGCAGGTAGGGCACGGAAACGATCCTCGTTGAAGCCACCCATTGCCGTTGGTGGAATCTGCGCGAATTGATCGGGCTTGAAGTTTTGCACCATCTGCGGCGGTAGCGCCGCCATCAACTGTGGATTGAACCCCTGCATTGCCGTTGGCGGCAACACGTTGAATTGCTGCGGCTGGATTGCGGCGAACGCCGTCGGCGGCATCTGGCCGAGTTGGTTCGGATTCATCACCGCCATCGCCGTAGGGGGCATTGCCTGCATCTTGGTGGGGTCGAAACCGGCCATGGCTGCGGGTGGCAGATTTTGCATCTTCGACGGATCGAACACCTTCATTGCCTCCGGCGGCAAGGCAGCCATCTGGTTGGCGTTGAAGCCACCCATCGCCGAGGGCGGAAACTGCGCCATCATCGTTGGGCTGACTCCGGCCATTGCTTGAGGTGGCAATTGCGCGAACTGGTCGGGCTTGAATCCCTGCATCGCCGTGGGTGGCATCTGACCCATTCGAGTTGCGTCGAACCCGGCCATCGCTGCAGGTGGCAGGTTCTGCACCTTGGTTGGGTCGAAGGCCGTGAACGCGGCGGGCGGTAGTTGCGCCATTTGGTTGGCATTGAAGCCCCCCATCGCCGACGGTGGCAACTGCGCCATCTTGGTTGGATTGAAACCTTGCATGGCCGACGGTGGCAACTGTGCCATCTGATTGGCGTTGAAGCCTTGCATCGCGGCTGGTGGCAATTGCTGCATCTGGTTGGCATTGAATCCAGCCATCGCCGACGGCGGCAATTGTTGCATGCGTGTCGGGTCGAATGCGGCCATCGCCGACGGCGGCAGTTGCGCCATCTGATTGGCGTTGAAACCGGCCATCGCCGACGGCGGCAATGCGCCGAGGCGAGTCTGATCCATCGCCGCCATCGCCGACGGCGGTAACTGGGCGAACTGATCCGGTCGGAAACCTTGCATCGCCTCCGGTGGAAGCGCGCGCAGTTGGTCTTGATTCATGCCGGCCATCGCTGCCGGATTGAGATTGCCGATCTGATTGCGATCGAACCCGGCCATCGCCGTCGGTGGCAATGCGCCGAATTGATCGGGGCGGAAGTTCTGCAGTGCACCGGCACCGAGATTGCGTGCATCATCGGGGCGGAAACCCATGAAATTGTCGGGACGCAGGTTGGCCATGTCACTGCCACCGATTGCCCCGGGATTCTGAATCATGCCTCCAGGTCCGAAGTTGAGGCCCGGCCCGACGTTGCACGGCGGCAACGGTGGCGGACCACACGACACTCCTCCTCCGCCACCACCACCCATGCCCATCGTGGTGAATTGGTATTGTCCGGCAGTCGTCGCCGCAGCGGTCACGTTGCCCGCACCGTCTTGGAACGCCCCGGCATCAATCAACAAGAAGTAGGTGGTGGAGGCCGTGAGGTTTGCGGTGGGGTCTACCTGGATCCTCAGGCCACCGCCGAGTGATGACACGCTGTCGGAAGGCAACGTAAACGTTTCGACTGGCGTCGCACAATCGGCGGCGCCCGTGCACAAACGAATGGTCTTGGTGGCGACGGTCGAGACCGCTTCACTGAAACTGAGTTGCAGCGATCGCGTGGGGTCGAACGATCCCATGTTGTGTGGCGGGTCCGATTGGTTGGGATTGAACACCGGTGCCACCGAGTCCGGACTTGCCTGGAACGTCCATACCGCACTTCCGGTGAGCGCCGCCGACGCGTTACCAGCCAAGTCAAGCACCGCCCCGGCTTCGGCCTCGACGTAGTAATTGGTCGGTGGGTCCATTACGAGGTTGACGGTGGATGCCTTCCCAAGACGCGTGACGGTGATTGCCGCCCCGGAGTTGTTCGGAAAATTGTCAACGGCGGCGTTACCACCACCGCCGCCGTTCAACGTGATGGTCTCCCACGCGACCCGTATGACGGTGCCGTCGGCAACGGCGCTCGCCACGTCTTCATTCGTCCTGGCGAAGGTGAAGGTGGTGGTCGACGGAGCAGAAGCAACGAGATACGTGCCGTTGAAAACTCCAGCGTTTGCACCAGTCATGCCCGCAATCGTGACGGTGTTGCCCGCCACCAAACCGTGTGCGGTGCCCGTCGTAATCGTGGCGACGTTGCTCGCCAACGCAGCACTAGAAATGTTCTTTGCAACGTGAGGCACGACCGTCTTGATGAACAGCTTCTTGGTGTCCACCACGGAGACGTTCTCCGGAAACATCATGGTGAGCGCCTGAGTCGGCTGGGCGCCGACTGCTCCCGGGAATGGCATGAATCCCATTGGCTGTGGGGCGACGTTGTCGATGGTGATGTTCTTGTTCAGATTCAATGAGCCGGTTGCACCCGACGATGGCACGACGATCGAACCGGTGACACCACTGATGGTGCCGCCGTTCAATTGAAGGCCCGTCACGTTGAGTCGTTTGCCGGCTTGCGCCAGCGTGGAGTGCGCCGCACCGATGGTGTAGGTGAAGGTGAGGGTCTTGGTGCCACTTCCGCTCGCGTAACTTGCCACTGCGTCGTTTCCAGAGTTGAGCACGAGTTGGGGCGTTCCGGTGACCGAAACAGCCTGATTGAACTTGACCTGGATCGACGGGGCGGTACCGCCACCGGACCTGTATGGCCCGTTGGCGGTGGATGACGTGATGTTCACGATCGATGCCGGTGCCGCACCGGTTTCGAAATTCCACGTGGTCGCATTCGAGATGGCTGCGAGCGCATTGCCGGAGCGATCGAGCACGGCACCAGCCTGGACGCGTACATGGAGTGCGGTATTGCCTGGTAGCGAACCCGTGGGATCGATGGTGAGCGTGAACGGTGCCGAGTTGCCACTCGAGTAGGTAAGAGAAGAACCATACGACGGAATTGCCTCGACGACTCGCCGCGCGGTGCCCGCCGACGCCGCGACCGACACAACATCAGGCGTGTTGGCGACGTTTGAGAGTGACGCGCCACTCGCTCGGGTCAGGTTCACGGTGAACGTGTTTGCATCAGCGGACAACACCACGAATGCACCATTGATCTGTCGTTGGGCGCCGCCTGCCGTCGCCATATTCTCGATCACGACGGTGTC
>SXPW01000137.1 GCA_005793785.1 Actinomycetota bacterium
CGACTCTCCGTCACGTCGAGCACCTCGCCGATTTGGGCGAAGGTGAGATTCTCCTCGTAGTACAACAACAACGTGGTCCGCTCACGCTCGGGCAACTTGCGAATCGCCTCACGCATCGCGCGTCGCAATTCACCGGACTCCATCGCGGCATCGGGATTGGTGGCGCGCTGAAAATCGCTCGATTCGGGCATCGCGTGCGAGTCCATCGCCACGTGATCGAGCGGACCAATCGCACTCGAAGCCACATCGGAGAGCCATTCGTGCAGTTCGTCGCCGGAAATCCCGAGGCGCGCGGAGATTTCGGCGTCGGTGGCGGGACGTCCGAGTTCGTTCTGCAAATCGGTGATGGCGGTTTCGATCTGCCGCGAACGGGCGCGCACCGAACGTGGTACCCAGTCGAGCGCGCGCAGACTGTCGAGGATTGCCCCGCGGATTCTCGGCACCGCGTACGACTCGAACTTCACGCCTGCAGTCGGCGAGTAGCGATCGATCGCCTGCACCAATCCCACCATTCCGGCACTGACGAGGTCGTTGGTTTCCACGCGCTTGGGGAGACCGGCGGACAAACGACCGGCGACGAACTTGACGAGGGATGCGTAATGGACCACCAACCAATCCCGCGCCACGGCGTTCTTCGACGTTTGCCAGCGTTGCCACGCGTCGTCGACCGTCAGTCGTTCGGGCCGGGGATTCATGCGCGGGGATGCGACGCCCCGTACGCCGTCTTCAGTCGCTCCTTGCTCACGTGGGTGTACCGCTGCGTGGTGGCGACATCGGCGTGACCGAGCAACTCCTGCACCGCCCGCAGGTCGGCACCGTTGTCCAGGAGGTGCGTGGCGAACGTGTGGCGCAACGCGTGGGGATGGGTCGGAGACGTGGCGCGGTCGTCGATCAACCGTCGAACATCGCGGGCCGTCATGCGTTTGGTGCGGTGATTGAGGAACAGCGCCAATTCGTCGGCGCCGAGCACCTCGTGTCGAACCTTCAACCAATCGCGCACCGATTCGATCGCCGGCTTGCTGACCGGCACCTGGCGTTCCTTGTTGCCCTTGCCCATCACCCTCACCACGCAACGACGCCCATCGATGGAGTCGACGTCGAGCGAACACAATTCGCTCACGCGCAGACCGCTGCCGTACAGCATCTCGACCACGGCGTCGTCGCGAAGATGACGCCAACGCGGATGCTCGGAGGGATGATGTTCGAGCAACGCGCGGAGTTGCTCGGCGGTCAACACCTTGGGCAAGCGACCCTTGTCCGCCGGAGTCTTGACTCCCACGGTGGGATCGACCTTCACCTTCTTGTTTCGCGTCAACCAACCGAAGTAACGAGCGAGTGCAGCCTTCTTGCGAGCGATGCTGCGCCGAGCCAGCTTGCTCGTGGTGAGAAACGCGACGTACGAACGAACGTGCTGCTTGGTCACCTGGGACGGGGCCTTCACGCCATGGCGTGCGACCCATTCCACGAAGAGGCGCACGTCGCGCTGGTACGCGCTCACCGTGTTGGTCGAAGCCGCCGTCAGTGACACCACGAAGCCGTCGAGATTCCACTGATCGGCTCTGCTCACCTCCAGAACGGTAGTTGCCCACCACACTCGCCACACGGGTGCGCGTCACGGCGAAACCAACGCTTCCCACCAGCCGGCGTTCGACGTCACCCAGCCGTGGGCTTCGAGACGACCGAGTCGAAGTGCAACATCGGTGAGCGGAAGTCCGACGCGAGCCACCAATTGGTCGAACGTGAGCGGTGCATGCGCCAACGCGTCGAGCACCACACCCTCTTCGATCGAAGGAGCGATGCGATGTTCGCAACGGACGCGATCACGCCGATGATCGAGCCCCAAGGCGACGAGCACGTCGGTTGCGTCGCACACCGTTGCCGCACCCTGGGACAACAACAGATTGGTGCCCGCACTTGCCGGATTATGCGGCGAGCCGGGGACCGCCATCACGGCGATTCCCCGCTTCAACGCCTCGTCGACGGTGATCATCGAACCGCCCGTTGCGCGCGACTCGACCACGACCAACACCTCACTCAGCGCCGCCAGGATGCGGTTGCGAAGCGGGAAACGGAAGGCGTCCGGAGCGCAACCCGGCGGCGACTCCGACAACACGACGCCGTGTCGCTCGACCTCGCTCCACAGGGCAGCGTGCTCGCGCGGATACACGACATCCACACCTGATGCGACTACGGCAATCGGTGGGGCAATCGGTGGGGCAATCGGTGGGGCGATCGACGGGGTGATTGATGCAATCCGTGCGTCGAGTGCCCCGCGATGGGCAGCACCATCGATGCCACGAGCCAAGCCCGACACCACCGCCACGCCCGCTTGCGTGAGGTCGCGCGACAGCGATTTCGCGAAGTGGCGCCCGGACGCGCTCGCCGCGCGAGTGCCCACCACGCCGACGCGTCGGTGCCGAAGCGCCGACGGATCGCCGACTGCAAACAGCAACGCGGGTGCGCTCGGATCGCCACGGAGGCACTCGGGATATGCGTCGTCGTTGGACATGATCACCGTGATGCGACGGGTCGACACCACGTCACTCGTACGAACGAGCAAATCGTGGGTGGCAGCCGCACGCCAGCGACGACCCAGTTCGTCATGGGTCAACAGCGCAGCGATGCGGGCGGTGGGTGCGATCTCCCCCGTGATGGTGAGCCACGCGGTTTGCGGGCCCAACTCGTGCAACAACAATCGCAGTCGCTGTGGTCCAACGAGCGGCAGAGAGGCGATGGCAGTAGCGACGATGCGATCGTCGAACCGAGTCACGTCCATGTCGTCACCGAGTTCGACCGCTCAGCAGCGACAGACTGCCGCGCATTCGCAGCGCCGCCGCCACGTGGCCTTCTTCAACCACCTCGAACTCGCCGTCCAGGTCGGCAATCGTTCGCGCCACGCGTCGCACGCGATGCAGTCCCCGACCACTGAGACGTCCCACCTCCAATTCGCGACGCAGCAGTGTGCGTGCCGGGGCGCTGAGCGGCGCCACACGATCGAGATCGTCGGGAGTAACCGCCGAGTTCAGGCCACCGTTGCGTGTCAGTGATGTGGCGCGAGCCCTCGCCACTCGTGCGCGCACCACGTGCGAGCGCTCCCCTTCGATGCCGTCCACCAAGTCGTCAACGGACGGCAAACCAACGGCGAATCGCAAGTCGAACCGATCGAGCAACGGTCCCGAGAACCGCCGCAGGTACTTGGCACGAGCGGCATCATCACAGACGCATTGTCCCGGCGCTCCGACACCGCACGGACACGGATTGGTCGCAGCCACCAGCAAGAACCGCGCAGGAAACGTGAGCGTCATGCGCGCACGGGAAACGTTGACGACGCCCTCTTCCAATGGCTGACGCAACGCATCGAGGACGCTCGGGGCGAACTCACCGAGTTCGTCGAGGAACAACACTCCCTCGCTCGCCAGCGACACCTCCCCGGGACGCATCGCCGCGGTTCCCCCACCGATGAGCCCGACGAGGGAGATGGAGTGGTGCGGCGCGCGAAACGGCGGTGAATCCACGCGTCCGCTCGCCGGCATTGTTACGTGCGCAGCCGAGTGCACCATGGTGCAGGCAAGCGCTTGCTCGTGCCCGAGCGGTGGCAGGATCGACGGCAGTCGCCGAGCCAGCATCGACTTGCCCGCACCGGGCGGCCCCACCAACAGCAGATGATGGCCACCCGCCGCCGAGATCTCGAGCGCGTGGCGTGCAACGGGTTGACCCCGCACGTCGGCGAGGTCGGGAAGCGACGTCTCCTCCGATGTGGTGTCGATTGCTTGGTCGTCGAGCCATGCCGATTCGCCGCGCAGGCACGCCACCACATGGGCAAGGTCGGATGCCACCGCCACCGCGCTCGCACCGACGGCACGCGCCGCTGCAGCGTTGCCCGCCGCCACCACCACACGGCGATCGCGAACGGCACCAACGAGTGGCGCCGCCCCCACCACACCGCGCAGTGATCCGTCGAGGCCGAGTTCGGCGACGAAGGCGAAGTCGTTCGCGATCGTCGGCGGTAGTTGTTCGTCGGCGACGAGCACGGCAATGGCGATCGCCAGGTCGAGACCCGAACCGCCCTTCCGCTCACCACTCGGGGCGAGATTCACCGTGATGCGTCGATTCGGCCACGTGAAACCGCGCGACAGGAACGCCGCGCGGACCCGATCGCGACTCTCACGACACACTTCATCCGGCTGGCCCACGATGGTGAAGCCGGGCAGACCGATGCCGACGTGGACTTCGACATCGACGGCACGACCGACGACACCCAACAAGGTGGTGGAACGAACCGTCGCAAACATGGTCCGCCTTTCCGGGAGATGCGACCGCAACGGGCCGTCACCTGAGAGAATGAGACGGCGATGAAGATTCTCCGTTCGTGTGTGCGCGACCCGCGGCGAGCGGGCGAGAAACTTTCGATGACTCGGCGGAACCTGTTGCTGGGGTCGGTCGTTCTCACGCTCGTGGCGTGCACCGAGACTCCTCGCACCGCCACCAACTTCTGCCGGGTGCTTGCCGATCGCCTGACCGAACTCACCACCGCGCCGACCAACAACGACGATGTGCAGCAATTGATCGAGCACTACGACCGTTTGGTGGAGGTTGCTCCGGTCGAGGTGGAGGACGATTTGGCGACGATCCGCGACCTCTTCGTGCAGGCGTCGGAGGTGAAGGTGAACGATCCGGCGAGCGTTCAGGCCGTGGCCGACGCCGCGTACGCCGCCGAGCACGCCGCACAGGATGCGGGAATCTACGTCGGCATCACTTGTGGCGTGGACTTGTCCACCGGACTCGCCGTGCAAGTACCGGCAGAAACGCCGTAGGTTGCATCGGACCGCAGCGTTGCGAACGCCGCGGGATTAGCGAATTTCGCCGCGCTTGACGATGACCTTGTCGACCAAGCCGTACTCCTTGGCTTGTTCGGCGCTGAACCAACGATCGCGCTCGGAATCGCGCTGGATGTCCTCGACCGCCTTGCCGGAGTGCAACGACGTGAGTTCGGCCATGCGGCGCTTGATGTAGGCCAACTGCTCGGCCTGAATGGCGATGTCGGCGGCCTGACCGCGCAATCCGGCCAACGGCTGGTGCATCATGATGCGCGCGTTGGGCAACGAGTAGCGCTTACCGGGTGCTCCCGCGGTGAGGAGGAACTGACCCATGGATGCGGCAAGTCCGACGCATACGGTGGCCACGTCGCAGGAGATGAATTGCATCGTGTCGTAGATGGCCATGCCGGCGGTGATCGAACCTCCGGGTGAGTTGATGTACAACCACACGTCGCTCTTGGGGTCCTCGCCCTCGAGGAACAGAAGTTGCGCGCAGATCTGGTTGGCTGCGGCATCGTCGACGTCCGAACCGAGCAGGACCACGCGACTCTTCAGCAGTCGATTGAAGATGTCCGAACGCGAGTCACCGGCGGCGTCGAGTGCCATCGGGGAGATCGGTTCGTGCGCAGGAAGCAGGGGTGATGTCATGCGCGCAAGGCTAACGCTTTCGCCCGCTGCGATTCGTTCTTCGGCGTGCGAGACATTTCACGGCTTGGGGGTCTCGCGGCGTATGCCACTGAACACCACCGCCACCCGTTCGTCGTCACCGACACGATCACGCATCGTGAGCAGTCCGGCCAATCCTGCTGCTCCGGTGGGACTCACATCGATCGTGGTCGTACGGTGCGCCAGTTCGTATGCCTCGCGAACACGTTGCTCGGGCGCCACCACCGGGTGTCCGCCACTGGTGCGCATCGCGCGACACACCGAGACCCAGTCGTAGGTCTCGTCGTCGAGAATCCCGTCGGCAAAGGAGGTGGGCTTGTCGGGCCACGGTTGCATGCACGCGTCCCAGTGCGCGGCAGCCGCGGACATCGTGGCGAACGATGTGCTTTCGTTCCACGCCCGTGACAACGGCGCGCAACCTTCGGCTTGTACCGCGTGCAATGCTG
Source organism: Actinomycetota bacterium (assembly GCA_005793785.1). Lineage (GTDB taxonomy): Bacteria > Actinomycetota > Acidimicrobiia > Acidimicrobiales > Ilumatobacteraceae > F1-60-MAGs027. The sequence goes on from SXPW01000137.1 coordinate 5,930, forward strand.
CGCGCGTACCGCCGGCGTGGAAACCTTCCGCGAGGCATGCCGCAAATGCACCACCACCGGTCTGCACGAAGAGTCGAGCGATGAGGGGCGGCTCCATGTGTTCGGCGACGTACGCCATTTCCCAGCCGATCGTGCGACCGCCGTCGAGACACCAGGCATTCTCGGGTCCTTGCACGCCGAACGGTACGGCCCCGGCGGCAACCGACTCTCGAAATCGAAACACGCACGGATCACCTGCGGGGTCGCTCGATTTTCGCGGGCAATGCTGCACGTCGGCACCGAGCGTTCGCAATCGGGTGACGAGTTGCTCGTCGGCCCACTCGGGGACGAAGACCTGGATGTTCCAGTCCACGGCGCGTGCCAACGTGCTCGCGGCGAATGCTGCATTGCCACAAGAAGCGATCGCCAACGGCGGACGGTTACCGATCGGCCACGGCGCCAGACCGAGTCGTTCGACTGCGACCAGATGAAGCAATTCGGTGAAGAGGTGGCGGGATTTTTGCGAACCGGCCACGTTGTGCGTTTCGTCCTTCACCCACACGCCACCCGACTCGGAGAACCCGAGTGCGGTCGACAACGCATCGGCTCGCGCGAACGGCGTGAACACGAATCCCGTACCCGCCACCGTGGCGATGCGAGCGTCCAATTCGGAGATGAGCGCGTCACGGGTCGTCTCATCCATGCCGTGAGCGTGCACGAATGCATCCCACGCGAGATACCGACGAAACGCAATGAACGGATTGGCGTGTTTGGTCCGTCGCAGCGGCGCAACGTCGCTCTCGATGAGTAGCACGTGGTGTCGGTCGTCGCCGCGAGCATTGGGACAGCGCCATGACAACGCAGCGTCGACGCCGACGAACTCGCCGCAGGCGGCGCACCGCAAGCCCCGCACGATCGGTGGCGTGGCGCGAGGATTGGCGCGTGGTAGCGGCGAGTGGCTCATCACGCCTGCACGAGCACGTGCTCAGCCGGCAACGCGACGATTGAACTCGTCGATCATTGCGTCCCATGCCGGAACGAATCGTCGCAGATCGCGCCAGAACGACTGCGAACGACGCGCCTCGAACACGTCGACCGGCGTGCCTTGCTGCTCCACCCAGGTGTAGTAACCGAGGTTGAACACGCGGTTGCGATCGCGTTCGTCGCAGTCGAGCATGTGATCGGTGGTCACCGCACCGAGATGCTCGGCGAAGACCTCGGCGGCGTCCGTCGTGGAGAATCCACCCCCGAAACGTTTGGCGAGGGTCTTGCGCCGCTCACTCGGATACAAGTCGGCGCCGTCGGTCGCGATGGTGATGAGCGCATCGTTGGCGCCGTAGCCGCGCAATTTGGCGACCTTGATGGCGGCGATCACGTTGGCGATCGCCGAGAAGCCGAAGTGCTTCAGCACGTGCAACACGTCCTCGGTGACGCCCTTTCGTTCGTGCAGGTAGCGCAGTCCCTCGTCGGTGTTGAACAGCACGTCGAGCTCGTCGGTTGCCCGATCGGACACGTCGATGACGAGGTCGGTGTTCATGACGTTGTGGATGAGGGGAATGTGCTTGTCGC
>SXPW01000016.1 GCA_005793785.1 Actinomycetota bacterium
GCCCGCCGTTCGGCGTCTCCCCGTCCCACGAACCCGCCCCGGCTGGTTCGTTCTGGCATTGGTGGGTCTGTTGGCGCCCCTGGCCCAGCCGGCGGCAGTGTCGGCGGACTCCATCGACGACCAGCGACGCCGCGTGTCGGAGATCGTCGACGAACTCGAACGACTCGCCAGCCAGGCCGACGAACTCGGGGAGAAGTACTCCGACACCCTCGCCCAGCAGGATGCCATCGAAATCGAAATCAACGAGATCGAAGTGAAGATCTTCGACATGCAGAAGCAACTCGCCGTGATGCAGGCCAACCTCGCGGGCTCCGCCAAGCGGTCGTTCGTCGCCGGCGGCTCGGCGGGGAGTCTCTCCAGCATCCTGGGGAGTAGCGGTTCGCTCTCCGACGCCATGAAGCGCGCGTATCTCGGCTCGGCGGCAGCAAACATCGGCGCATCATCGACCGATGCCATGCAGGGTCTCATCGACGACATCACCAAGGAGAAGTCGAAACTCGAGGGGAAGAAGAAACAACTCGCCAGCACCGCCTCGTACCTTGCCGGTCGTCTCTCGGCCAGCGACAAGATGCTCGAACAGTACGAATCGTTGCGTGCGCAGGCACTTCGTGATCTCGGCAGTCTGTTGACCGAGGAGGAACGTCGCCGTGCCGACGAAGCAGAGGCCGCCGCGCGCAAGGATGCGGACAAGTACAAGTCGAACTACAAGGTCGTGGCATCCTCGCCACAGGCGGGAGTGGCGCTCAAGGCGGCGTTGTCGCAATTGGGAATCCGCTATCGCTGGGGGGCGTCGAGCCCAGGCGTGGCCTTCGACTGTTCGGGTCTCACCCAATGGGCGTGGGCCAAGGCGGGTGTGTCGATACCGCGAGTGTCTCGATCGCAATACTCGGCCCTCACGCGGGTGCCCGTTTCGCAGGCCCAACCCGGGGACTTGTTGTTCTCCCAGCAGTCGTTCTTCCACGTCGGCATCTACCTCGGTAATGGCCAAATGATTCATGCCCCGCGCACCGGCGATGTGGTGAAAATCAGCTCGGTCACATGGACCCGAGTCATCGGGGTCGGGCGTCCGAAGTAGCGCCCACCAAACTGGTTGCGTCGCCTTGTGTGCGAGTCGGCGCCCATCACACACCCCAATTAGGTTGATGTCGTGACGAACGTGGCCATCGATGCCGGGTGGACGTGCGAGAGCTTTTCGGCAGCGGGATTCACCCACGACGTCTATCGCAAGGGTTCGGGTCCGGTCGTCGTGGTGGTGCACGAGATCCCCGGCATCACTCCAGCGGTACTGCGATTCGCCGAGGAAGTGGTCGGCGCCGGCTTCACGGTGGCAATGCCACTCCTCGTCGGCGACGTGGGTCGGGCACCGGATGGCAAGTACATGGCGTCGTCGGCTGCCAAGGTGTGCGTATCTCGGGAATTCACCACGTTGGCACTCCGCAAGACGTCGCCCGTCATTGCGTGGCTGCGGGCGTTGGCCAAGCAATTGCATCGTGAAGTCGGAGGCAAGGGAGTCGGCGCGGTGGGAATGTGTTTCAGCGGCGGATTTGCCCTTGGCATGATGCTTGACGACGTGATGATCGCCCCCGTTCTGTCGCAGCCGTCGTTGCCGTTCGCCTTCGGTAAGGCACGATCCGCCGACCTGGGCTTGTCGCCCGACGACGAAATCGCCGTCCAACGACGCGCCGTCGAAGGTTGCCAGGTGCTCGGACTCCGATTTACCGGCGACCGACTGGTGGGAGAGCGGTTCACCATGTTGCGCCGATTGCTGGGCGAACAATTCGTCGCCGTGGAGTTTCCATCATCGGAAAAGAGCGACCATTCCATCCTCACGGAGCAACGTCAGGGTGAAGGCGTGCGTCGTGTGGTTGACTTCCTGCGAGAGAAGTTGCTGCCATGACCGACACCGAGAAACGATCGATCCATCAGGCTGACGACTTGGTCGATCGTGATGCCCACTTCGAGGCACTCGTGCAACCCATCGAGGATTGGGCCACCGATTTCGACCATCTGCACCCTGCCTACAACGCGAATGCTCCTGAGATATGGGAGGAGTTGCGCGGTGGATGCCCGGTCGCCCATTCCGAGCGGTACGGCGGTACCTGGTTGCCGGTTCGTCACGAGGACGTGAGTGCCATTGCTTACGACACCGAACATTTCAGTTCCGAAGATGTCGTGGTGAAACGAATCAAGCCAACCGGGGAGAGCCGACCGTACGGCGGTGCGCCACCCATCACCTCGGATCCGCCGTTCCACCACCATGCACGTCGGGTGTTGTTGCCTGCCTTCGCTCCCCAGAAGATCGCAGCCATGGAAGCAGAGACCCGCGAGTTCTGTCATCGACTCCTCGACAAACTCGGCACGAGGGACGTCGTCGATGCAGCCGACGAGTACGCCAAACACATTCCGCCGGCCGTTATCGCACACATGCTCGACCTTCCGCTCGAGGACGGCGAAATCTTCCGGGAGTTCATCCACACCGCACTCGAAGGCATCGCGGAGGATCAGGAAGTTCGCCAGGCCGGTTGGCAGAAACTGGACGCCTATCTCGATCGACGAATCGCAGAACGATCAGCGAACCTCGGCGACGATCTCCTGAGTTTCCTCCTGACCACCGAACTCGGGGGTCAGCGACTGCACCCCGACCACGTTCGCGGCACCGTGGCACTCCTTCTCATCGCCGGAATCGACACCACGTGGAGCGCCATCGGATCGTCGCTGTGGCACTTTGCGAAGACTCCGAACGATCTCGCACGGCTGGTCGGCGAACCAGAGTTGCTGTCGACTGCAGTGGAGGAGATGTTGCGGGCGTACGCGCCCGTCACGATGGCTCGCGTCGTGGCCAAGGACATCGACATCGGGGGTTGCCCGATGAAGGCAGGTGACTGGGTGTTGCTGCCGTTTCCGGCGGCCAACCGCGATCCGGCCGTCTTTGATCGCGCCGATGAAGTACTCATCGACCGCGAGGTGAACCGTCACGCTGCCTTCGGATTGGGAATTCATCGATGTGTCGGGTCCAACCTGGCGCGGATGGAGGTGAGGGTTGCACTCGAGGTGTTCGTCGAACGTTTCCCCGAGTTCGAATTGGTCGACCCAGCAGCGGTGAAGTGGAGCGTCGGGCAGGTGCGGGGTCCGCGCTCGCTGCCGATTCGCATCCGGTCGCGCGCTGCCGTACGGGCGAAGTGACCGACGATCGTCGCGTCACCCTCGACCTGACGCAACTCAACCCCGATCAACGCGACGCCGTCGAGTACGGCGGTGGTCCACTCCTCATCATTGCTGGCGCGGGCTCGGGGAAGACACGAGTGCTTACCCACCGGGTGGCACATCTCATCGCCTCCGGCGTGCACCCGATGAACATCCTGGCGATCACGTTCACCAACAAGGCGTCGCAGGAGATGCGAGCCCGAGTGAAGACCCTCGTCGGTGAC
>SXPW01000138.1 GCA_005793785.1 Actinomycetota bacterium
GATCCGATCGAGAGCAGGTTCATCAGCACCGCCTTCAACGGCACGAGCAACGAACGGAAGACCACCATCAGCAAGACGAACGACAGCAGCAGTACCACCGCGAAGAACAATGGCAGGCGTGCCGCCAGGTAACGACTGAAATCGACGTTGACTGCGACGTTGCCGGTGACCTTCACGTCGAGACCGGAGTCCCCGACCGTTGTCGGAATGGCGACCTCACGCAGTTGTTGGACGAGATCGGCGGCCTCCTGCGACTGCGGCGACCCGGAGGGATACACCGTCCACAACACGGCGGTCGGTGCGCTGGGATCGTTGGGAATCGCCGGACTTGCATTGACGATTCCAGGGGTCGAGGTGAGCGTGCCACTCAATGCTTGGGCAGCGGCGAGTTGATCCGGTGAATCGACGGCCGCCACCAGCGTGAGCGGACCGTTGAAACCCGGACCGAAACCTTCGGCGAGCAGGTCGTAAGCGCGCTTCGTGGTGGAGTCGGCGGGATAGTTGCCTTCGTCGGCGAAACCGAGGCGCAATGAAAGTACGGGGACCGTCAGCGCACCGAGTACGCCGACACCGATGATGAGCGACAACCAGGGTCGGCGTTGCACCCAACGACTCCACTTGTAGGGCAGCGTTTCGGGCATCGCCTTGACGCGGCGCACCGGGAGTGGTCGCTTGAGGAACGGCACGAAACTGCCGATGAGCAACACCACGCCGGCGATCGGCGCGGCTACGAGCAACGGGTCCTGCTTGAGGCCGACACCCACCAGGGCGAGGGCCACCAAACCGGCGGCAAGGACTCCACGCCAACGCGTCACTTCCACCCGTTCGCCGACGAAACCCAGGAGCGCCGGTAGCAGCGTGATCGATGCCAGCATCGTGAACAACACGGTGATGGACGCACCGATGGCCATGCCGTTCATGAACGACACGCCCATGATCAACATTCCGAGCAGCGAGATCACCACGGTGGTGCCGGCAAACAACACCGCGCGACCGGCGGTGTCGATCGACTCGGCGGTCGCGTCCGCGCAGGACCTGCCGCGGTGACGCGCCTCTCGGTACCTGGTCACGATGAACAACGCGTAGTCGATGCCGACGCCGAGTCCGATCATCACTCCGAGCGTCGTTGCGAAGTCGGGCATGGTGACGAGATTCGAGACCAGGGTCGCCACGAACACCCCCGCGGCGATACCCCCGAATGCGGTACCGATCGGGAGTCCCATTGCCAGCACCGAGCCGAAGGCGAAGATCAAGATCACGATTGCGAATGCCAGTCCGAGCACTTCGGAAGTCGGCGCAGCGAATTCTGCGAACACTTCGCCGCCGTACTCGATTTGTACGCCGTCGACCACTGGCTCGATCAGTTTCATCTGGGTGAAGACCTCGCCGAATTCCTCGGCCGAGTCGAGTTCGGCGGCGAGCGCCACGCTCGCAAAGGCGATGTCTCCGTTTGGTGAGAGTTGTCGGGAACCGGCCGCGGTAAACGGGCTCACCACTCCCATGTCGTCGCGGGCATCGAGCCGTTCGAAATAGGCGTCGAGCGCACCCTGCTGTGCCGACGAAAATCCGCCCTCGGAACGCACCACGATGGTGCCGTTCCGCCCGCTCTCCTCCGAACCGAAACGCTCGGCAAGCAGGTCGAATCCCTCGGCGCTCTCCACGTCGGGCAGGCTGAACTGCGTCGAAAACTCGTCGCCGATTGCACCGACCGCCGCGCCGAGACCGACGAGTGCAACGAGCCACACGGCGACGACGATCCGGCGACGCGCATGGGAAAAGAGTCCGAACGAATGCAACATGGGGGTACTCACAATGCAGTGGAGGGTGGAAGCCTCAGACTAGAGACGGACCCGCGCTCAACTATCGTCATTCGGGGAGGATGTCGTGAAAGTCACAGTGAACTTCGATGTTTGTGCCTCGACAGGGGCATGCGCTCAAGTGGCACCCGAGGTGTTCGAGGTACGCAACGACGGCTACCTGCACATTCGACAGGAACTTCCGGGCCCGGAGTTGTACGACGTCGTGCAGCAGGCAGCCGACCTGTGTCCGACGGGTGCCATCGTGCTCGAAGACTGACGCGTGGACTTCACCGCGCGACTCGACGCCGCGTGGCGTCGATCGAACTCGCTCGTCTGCGTGGGATTGGATCCCGATCCGGCTCGATTCCCCGCCACGCTCCACGGCCGACCGAACGCCATCGAGGAGTTCTGTCGGAACATCATCGATGCCACGGGCGATGCAGTGTGTGCATTCAAGCCGCAGATTGCCTACTTCGCTGCGCACGGCGCGGAATCCACCCTCGAACGAGTGTGCGAACACATTCGCAGCAACCACCCGCACGTCGTACTGCTCCTCGACGCAAAACGCGGCGACATCGGTGACACGGCGGAGATGTACGCGCGTGAGGCGTTCGATCGATACGGAGCCGACGCGGTCACGGTCAATCCGTGGCTGGGCTCCGATGCGCTCGAACCGTTCTTCGCGCGTCGCGACCGTGCAACCTTCGTACTGTGCCGAACCTCCAACGCGGGTTCGAACGAGGTGCAATCACTGCAGGTATCCAACGACGGTTCAGGGTCGACATCAGCGCCGCTCTACGAGTTGATTGCACGGCGCGCCGCGAACGAGTGGTCGAAGCGAGCCACCGTCGGTCTCGTGGTCGGCGCCACTCAACCTGCGGAACTTCGGCGCGTGCGCGACATCGTCGGCGAAATGCCGCTCCTCGTTCCCGGGGTGGGAGCACAAGGGGGTGACCCGGCTACCGTGGTGCGCAACGGAGCAACCAGCGCGGGATTCGGACTCATCGTCAACAGTTCCCGCGCGATTCTGTACGCCTCCGATGGGGATGACTATGCCACTGCCTCGCGTTCCGCGACACTCGCGCTACGCGATGCACTCAATGCGGCGCGCTAGGCGCCGATGGTGACCACTTCGACGATTCCCGGCACGCCGCGCAACTGAGCAACGACGTCCTCGGGGGTCGGTGTCGCCGTCGCAATCACCATCAAAGCGCTGCCTGCCTTCACGGTCTTACCCACGTCCATGTTGTCGATGTTGACGCCCGCATCACCGAGGACGGTTCCGACGCGACCGATCACACCGGGTCGGTCGTCGTTGCGAACGATCAACATGAACCGCGCCGGCGGCACGTCGCTCAGGTGATCGTCGATGAGGACGATGCGAGCCTCGCGTCGCCGACCGGTGAGCGTTCCCGAGATGTTGTGCTCACCGGATCGGAGGGTCACGAGATTCAGGTAGTCCTGGTGTTCGACGTCGTCGCGACGCTGCTCGCGGATCGCGAGTCCTCGCGTGGCGGCGACGTTCGGCGCATTCACATAGGTAACCGCTTCGCTCGACGAACGCCCGAGGAAGCCCTTCAGCGCGGCCAGGGTGATGATGCGCGTGTCGTAGGCGCCGATCTCGCCGCTCGCCTCGATTTCGAGTTCGCCGACGCGTTGGCCCACGATGTCGGCGAACAACGCCCCGAGACGCTCGGCGAGCGGGATGAACGGCTTCAACGTTTCGTTGGCTTCTGCAGCATCGACGTTGACTGCGAACGGTACGAAGTCGCCGGCAAGTGCCAACTGCACCATGTCGGCGATGACCTCCCCCGCCTTGTCCTGGGCCTCACGAGTGCTGGCCCCGAGATGCGGCGTGACGACGACGTTGGGAAGCGAAAAGAGCGGTGAATCGGTCACCGGCTCGCGCTCGAACACGTCGAGCGCCGCGCCGGCGATGTGTCCGTCACGCAACGCCTCGAGCAGGTCCCGTTCCACGACGATGCCACCACGCGCCACGTTGATGACCCTCAGTTCGGGCTTGGCTTTGAGCAGGACGTCGCGATTGATGAGACCGACGGTCTCTTTGTTCTTGGGCAGGTGCACCGTGAGGAAGTCCGAGGCGGCCACCAGTTGGTCGAGTGGCAACATGTCGACGTTCAGTTGTCGACCGCGCTCCACGGAAATGTACGGGTCGAACGCAACGATCCGCATTCCGAGTCCGAGTGCACGATGGGCGACGAGTTTGCCGATTCGACCGAGCCCGACGATGCCCAACGTCTTGCCGGCCAGTTCGACTCCCTCCCACTTGGCTCGCTCCCAGCGACCATCGACGAGGGCGGCATGCGCCTGGGGAATGTTTCGAGCCATCGACATGAGGAGGGCGATGGTGTGCTCGGCGGCGGACACGATGTTGGACTCGGGTGCGTTCGTCACCATGACACCCGCCTTGGTGGCCGCCTCCACATCGACGTTGTCGAGACCAACGCCGGCTCGCCCGACGACGACGAGTCCACTCGTTGCCGCGAGTACCGTCGCATCGACGTTGGTTGCACTACGCACGATGAGCGCCTGTGCGCCACGCAACGCCTCGATGAGCGCGTCTCCGTTCAGACCGAGGCGGACGTCGACGTCGTGACCGGCGGCCCGCAGACGATCGAGACCAGCGTCGGCGATTTCTTCGGTTACGAGGACGCGTGCCACCCCTCCATCGTGGCGGCTCCCACGCCGTGTCGCAACGGCGTTATCGTGACAAGCCAATCGACGACGATTTATTTTTCGTTAGCAAAGGATTCCCAGATGGCCCACCCGTTTCTCTCTCCCGAGTGGATGGAGGCTGCACGTGCGATTCGTGAGAAGTATCGCGATCAAGCACCCAAGGTGGCCGTGGTCGTGCGCTTCAACCAGGTGGTCACCGACGTGCCGTTCGGGGACGGTGTGATTCACAGCCACATGGACACGTCGTCGGGTGAGGTCGTCATGGACCTCGGTCACCTCGACAAGGTCGACGCGACGCTCACCACCGACTACGTGACCGCGCGAACCATCTTCGTCGAGCAGGATCCACAAAGGGCAATGGAGGCGTTCTTCACGGGCAAGGTGAAGGTCGAGGGCGACATGCTGAAACTCATGGCGATGCAAACCGCGATGCCGCAAACCGAACTCGGGTTGGTGGTGGCCGAGGAGATTCGATCCATCACCGAGCGGTAGTTCACCCGCTGCCGACGGCTCCTGGTGATCGATCGGTCGAACGCACCTCGCCGGCCAGCAATCCAGCGACGACGCAGAGGCTCGCGCCGACCACGAGAGCGTTGGAGTAGCTCGTAAGAACGCCACGTTCGAGGGTCGCTTCGTGCACGGTGATCATGACGGTGGCGCCGAGGAGTGCACCCATCTGCGAGACGAGTTGTTGCATCGCACTCGCGATACCCAGTTCGTGGTCCTGTACCGCGTTGGCGAGGAGCGCAGAGAGCGCCGGCGAGGCGACGCCGAGCCCGAGTCCCGACAGACCGAGTCCGAACGCGATGACCCACAACGGGGTCCCTCCTCGCACGGTGGACAACACCACCATGGAGGTGAACACGGTCATGGCACCGAACATCCCGGCGAAGCGCTCACCGGTCCGCATCGTCACTCGCGCACCGAGTGGAGCCGCGACGGCGAACGTGAGCGGACGAGCGATGATGAGCCAACCGACGGTGGCCAACGGCAATCCGATGCCGTCCTTCAACATCTGAGGCAGGACCATGAAGCCACCCATGTAGGCGAAGTTCGCGAGTGACTGACTGAGCACGGGGAACGCGATGTTGCGGGTGCGAAACCATTTCGGTGGCACCATCGGTGACGCAACACGTCGTTCGACCTGCACGAACACAATGAGCAGGACGACTCCACTTCCGAGCAGCGTGACGATGATCGGTGAACCGAAACCCCAGGCCGCACCGCGATTGACGCCGAGCAGCAAGAGTGCCGCTCCGCTTCCGAGGGTCAGCGCGCCCGCGGCATCGAACCTTGCGTTCGGCTGACGTTCCGTGTCGCGCAGCAACCACCACGAGCCGAGTGCGCCGAGTGCGCACAGCGGTGCCTGCACGAGGAAGATGACCCGCCATCCGACGAGTTCGACGAGCGGTACTCCCGCCACCACGCCCAAGACCGGGGCACCCGCGGTGACGAAACTCCACATGCCGAGTGGGCGAACTCGTTCGTGCGGAGCAAACATCCGGTTGGTGAACGCCATGGCTGAGGGTCCGGTCGCCGAGCCGCAGGCGGCCGACAACGTGCGGAACGCGATGAGCAACGGAGCACTCGGTGCCAGCGCAGCGAGTACGGCAAAGGCGCCGGCTCCGAGGAGTCCCCCCACGAACACCCGCTTGTGACCGAGCAGATCACCGAGCGTGCCGAATGCCGGACCAATCACGGCAAAGGCGAGCATCGGTGCGGTGATCGACCAACTGACGACGCTCACGGTCGTGTCGAGGTCGCGCGCCACGGTGTCGAGTACCACGACGAGCAGGGTGATGGTGAAACTCACGGTGAAGACGCCGCTCAACAGCACTGCCATGGTCGCCTTGCGGCGCGAGACTCCCGCCCGATCGACGAGCGCGCTGCGGACACGTTCGCGAAGTGGCGCTGGACCGACTTCGTCGACGCCGGCCGTCATGATGCGAACGTCACGGGAACACCAGGTTCACCGTGGTGCCTTTACGGACGAGTTCACCGGCCTTCAACGTGACGCCGTCCTGCGTCACCGACCGCACCTTGCCGCTCGTGCGTCCCGACGTGGTTCCAACGGCGAGGCCGACCTCCTCCAATCTCTTCTTTGCGTCGGTGAGACCGAGACCAACGACGGTGGGCAACTCCACCGTTTCCGGACCCTTGGACAGCGAGTACGCGACGACGCCGTTGCGCGCGAGTTGTGAATTCGTCTGCGGGTCCTGGGCGGCCACCAGACCAACCTCGATCTCGATGGAGAACACGTCGTCATTGCGTTGACCAACGAGTTGCACCGCTGCGAGTTGTGCCTGCGCATCGGTTTCCGACCGACCGACGAGATTCGGAACCGCTCGCAACACCGGACCCCCAGACACGATGATGGCGACCTGCGTACCCTTCAACACCTCGCTGCCAGCCGGCAAGTTCGGTTGCTCGGTGACGATCCAGCCGACGACGCGCCCGAGCGGCACCGAATCGTCGTCGCGGATTTCTTCCACCACCGCAAGGCCTTGCGCTTCGAGTGCGGCCACGGCGTCGTCCCGACCGAGTCCCGTGACGTCGGGAACGACGGCAAGCGTCGGACCCTCGGAGATCACCAGCGTGAGATCACCACCCTCCTTGACCGTCGAACCAACGGGTGGCACGGAGCGAATGACGGACCCGAGGGCCACATCGTCGGAGCGCTCCGCAGTGACGACGATGTTCCACCCGAATTGGGAGATGATGTTGCGTGCCTCTCCCTCGGCCACTCCCGCCAATTCCGGCACCGGATAGGAAGCGACGTCGACCACCTGCCACACCAACACGGCGCTCACGCCGATGGCAACGACGGCCATGATGGTCCACAACCACCGGTAGCGACGACGTTCGGCGGGAGGTGCGATCACCGCGACGTCGGCCGTCGTGGGTGCGGCCACCTGCACGGGTGGCTCGCTCACCTTCGCCACCGGCTCCGTCGTCACTGCCTCCAGCTGGCGGGTGATCGTGTCGCGAAACGCCTCGGTGACGAGTGGAGCAATCGGCTCGGGTAGCGGCAACTTCCCGGCCAATTGCGTGAGTGCGCGCCCGAAGTCGATGGCCGACGAACGGTCGCCGGGTTCGGGACGACCCGCTTTTTCGATCGGCACTGCGATGGGTCCGATGTCGGCGGACACGGGAAGGAGTTTTCCGGCCCGGTTCGCCAAGGTCACCGCGAGCGAATCGGCGGCGAACGGGACTTCGCCGGTGACGGTCTCCAGGAGCGTGAGGGCGAGTGCATACACGTCGCTCTCCGGCGTGGACACGACATCGAGGCTGAATTCGGGGGCCGCGTATCGCGCTTGCTCGATGCTCATGGTTGCCGTGCCGCCGATGCCTCGTTTGATGCCGATGCCGGCGAGCCGCGCCCGCGAGTCCGTCGACACGAACACGTTGGCGGGTCGAACGTCGCCGTGTGCGACCCCGAGTTGATGCAAGTGGTGCAACGCGCGACACAGGTCGATTCCAATGACCAACGCCTGCGAACTCGTGAGCCGACGACCCCGGTCGAGCAGTTCGCGCAACGACACGTCGTCGATTCGTTCCGTGACGATGAATACGAAGCGTTCGTTGCGCAGCGTCGTATCACCCCAGTCGAGTGGCGGAACCAGGACAGGATGACTGATGCCCGCCACCGAAAGCAGGTGCCGTTGGAAGGCTTCCACGGCGTGATCGGGCGGGAGGGCGTCGGCTTCCGCGGCCACGGACTCCAGGGTGATGAGACGCACGATGACCGGGTGTCCGCTCGAGGTGTCGGTGGCGGAGAACACGCTGGTCGAGTCGGCGCCACCGCGGATGAGACCCTCGAGTCGGTACCGGGCGGCGACGACTGCTCCCGTGAGCTCGTCGCGTTCAATCATTGACCGACCCAAACTACCCGTGTCGGGCGCCACCCGAATCGCACGGGCAAAAGGGGCGACGGAGGTGCGCGACCAGCGAGAATGGACGCATGATTCGTCGGCTCGACCGCTCCCGGTTGCTGATCAGTTTCGGAATCTCCCTCGGACTCGTGCTGATCGCGTTCGGCTTGCGAAGCGGTATCACGGGTGACGAGGCTCGTGTGACACCCGAGGCGATCGAGCGAATGTCCCCCGCCGACGGTGACCGTGTGTTGCGACAAGCGCAAATCATCATCGACTTCGTGGATGGATACACCGCAACGATCAGCATCGACGGCATCGAGCTCCCCGTGACTCGGCTCGACGAGTTGTCGTCGTTGGTCGGTCAGCCGGCACCCGGCGCGCAAGTCGAATTGCCGGCCACGGCAGTGTTCGACCCGGGCAACAATGTCCTGAGTTTTCAGCCGCAGCCTGGCGCGGTGATCGAGTCGTTCAGCCAAGGCGAACACATCGCGACCGTGCGCTATTGGAAGATCCTGGAAGGTGCCGACAAGTTCCGCACCTACACCTGGCGGTTCCTCACCGACTAGGGGAGTTCGCCGGTGTCGAGGAGGCGCACGAAGGCGGCCTCGTCGATTCGGGGTACGTTCAACTCCGTCGCCTTTTTCACCTTCGCCGAGCCCGGCTCATCCCCGACGACGAGCGCGTACGTCTTGGCGCTGACGCTGCCGGCGCTCTTGCCGCCGCGGTCCTTGATGGCGCGCTCGGCCTGCTCACGACCGAAGGCGACGAGCGTTCCGGTGACGACGATCGTGCGTCCGGCGAGGGTTTGCGGTGCATCGACCAGCGTGACGTGGTCGAAACGGACTCCCCCCTTGCGCAATTTGCCGATGACGGCACGGTGACGCACGTCGGCGAACCACGACGCAACCGACTCGGCGATGACGTCGCCGACACCGTCGATCGCCGACAACTCCTCCACCGATGCCTGCGCAACGAGATCGAGCGAGCCGAAGCGTCGGGCCAACGACTCCGCAGCGGCCGGCCCGAGATGCTTGATGCCCAATGCGACGAGCAATTTCTCGAGCGGACGACCACGCGATGCATCGATCGACTTCAGCAGGTTGGCGGTTTGACCTTCGCCGAATCCTTGACCGAGGAGCGCTTCCGCCGACAACGAATAGATATCACCGACGTCCTCGATGACGCCTGCATCGCTCAGTTTGTACACCGTCTTTTCGCCGAATCCCTCGATGTCCATGCCGCCACGAGCGGTGAAGTGGATGATCTTCTGGTCCCGTTGGTGCGGACACTCGGGCTCAACGCAACGCGTGTCGGCTTCGTCCCCGACCTGGACGAGCGTCGACTTGAGAGCGCACGGACACTTCGTCGGGAATTTCCACGGCTTTGAGTTCGCGGGGCGCAGCGCGAGCACCGGTCCCACGACCTCGGGAATGACGTCACCGGCCTTGCGCACGACGACGGTGTCGCCGGGTCGGACGTCCTTGCGCTGCACCTGTTCACGATTGTGCAACGTCGACATCGAAACGGTGCTCCCCGCCACGACCACCGGCTCCAGTACGGCGAACGGAGTGGCGCGCCCGGTGCGACCGATGGACACCTTGATGTCGCGCAGCAGCGTGGTGCGCTCCTCCGGCGGGAACTTCACCGCTATCGCCCAACGTGGTGCCTTGGAGGTGTAACCGAGTCGTTCACGCTGCGCGAGATCGTCGACCTTCACCACGACACCGTCGATGATGTAGGGCAGATCGTTGCGATGTTCCTGCCAATGGGCACAGAACTCGATGACCCCGACCAGCGAGTCGACGACGCGAACCTCGGGATTCACGGGGAAGCCCAGCGCTCGCAGGTAATCGAGCGTCTCATGGTGAGCGACGAATTCGGGCACCCCGTTGACCTCTCCCAGTTGGTAGGTCCAGACCGACAATTCGCGCGTCGCAGTGACGGCGGCATCCTTTTGGCGGAGACTCCCGGCACCGGCATTGCGCGGATTTGCGGGCACCGGTTGCGGCTTCCTGCCCTCGGCCACCCTGGACTCGTTCTCCTGCATCTTTGCTTCGCGCAGACGTTCGAATGCCGCCTTCGACATGTACACCTCTCCGCGTACCTCGAGCACGGCGGGTGTCGAGTCGAGATGCTGCGGAATCGCGCCGATCGTGCGCACGTTGGCCGTGACGTCCTCACCAACCTTGCCGTCACCCCGCGTTGCGGCCTGCACCAAGCGACCGTTCTCGTACCGCAGACTCAACGCGAGTCCGTCGATCTTCAGTTCGCAGACGAAGCGGGTGGGTTCTCCGCCGAGACCCTTGGTGACGCGGTCACCCCATGCTCGGAGCTCGTCGTGGTCCATGGCGTTGTCGAGGCTGGTCATCGGTAGTCGATGCACGACCGGAGCGAACGTGGTGGTGGTCGGTGCGCCCGGTACGTCGAGCAGCGACTCGGCGGGTACCAATTCGGGGTGCTCGGCCTCGATCGTCCGCAGTTCGCGCACGAATTCGTCGAACTCGGCATCGGAGATCTCGGGGTCGTCGTCGCCGAAATACTTGTCGTTGTGGTAGGCGATCAATTCGCGCAATTTCTCGGCGCGTGCAACGATCTTCTTGCTGGCTGCCACGCCTGAACTTTACCCTTCGGGAGTTGCCGGTTCATCGTGATGGCGTCCTTCGTAGGATGCGGGCGTGACGAATGCAATTCGCGTGGCGTGGCTGTCGACGGCGTTGTTGCCCCGGGCGGTTGCATCCGCGGGTGATTCGTCGGTCGGCATCTGGCTCGTGTGGGGTGTCTGGTTGCTCGTCGCGATTGCGGTGTTGGTGCCCCATCCACTTGCGCTCGTCATGGTGCGGCTGGGAACTCCGATGTTGGTGCTCAACGGTGTTGCCGTTCTCGTCCACGACTCGAATCCACGGTGGGGTGCCTTCCTTGGACCGGCCATCATGCTCGGTGTCGGAGTCGTCGGTTTCACCGCGTCGTACGGGGCGATACACGCCCAGGCCGCTGCCTACGGACACGAACGTCGACACCTGTTGCGTCCGCCGGTTGCCGTCATCGCTCCGTTGACACTGCTGTGGATGGCGAACCTGACTCTGGCCGCAACGGCGATATTCGCCGATCGACTCCCCGTCTCCATAGCTGCGGCGACGCTCTTGGTCGCACTCGGTGCCTTCACCCTGCGCCGGGCGATGGTACTGGCCCGCCGCTGGCTGGTCTTCGTACCGGCAGGAATCGCCGTCCACGATCCGTTGTTCCTACGCGACACGTTCATGGTGCGAACTCACGACGTGCGGGCATTGCGCGCCGTCGATCGTTCATCGGTCGCGTCGAATGATTCCACAGACGAGGCATTCGACGCCACCGGAACGACGTGGGGCTCGCCGCTGGAATTGGTCCTATCGCACCCGCACGACGTGTCGCTGTCATCGTTCGGGGCGCGATTGTCACGCACGCTCGATCGGCTGCACGTGAAGTCGGTGTTGGTGGCGCCATCCCGCCCGCGCGCCGCCCTTGCGGACGCCGCTCGCTAGCGCGGCACCA